>JAUWNA010000326.1 GCA_030612905.1 Promethearchaeota archaeon | reverse complement strand
TATTGTTTCATTGAAATTAGGTAATCCAAAGTGCGCTCTAATTACAGGATAAGGTTTCTTCCATTGTATTCGAGAAATAATATCCATGGGGATTTCTGTTTTACTTTCTGATTTTACTTTCTCATTTCTCAAGATAGAAATTAATTCAAATTTTGATTCCCCTCCAACAAAATATTCATCGAACCCTTCATACTTTCTTGCAATCTCAACTACTTCAGGTGTTCCAGCAAAAAATAGTTTTTTTGGTTTTTTCTCTAATTTTTTAAAATTTTTGAAAAATTCATTTAGTAAAGGTCTAACAGTTTCTGCCGTTAAACGATAACTAAGCCCTACAATGTTAGGTTCATACTTTTTAATTTGATCGATAACAATTGAAATAGGGGTAGCAGGTCCTAAAAATATATTATTATAACCTAACTGATTTGAAATTTGAATGAAATTATATATACCCGCTACATGAACGCATTGTCCTATACATGCGGTTAAAATCTTTTTATTTTTTTCTTTCTCTAAATAAGTGTTAGTAAACTTCATTGAATAAATCAACCTTTAAACAATATTTGAAATAAGCATTAAAGAAACTTACTGAATTGCAGAGTAGTGATTATTAAAATTCGATAGAATAATAACAGTAAATAACCAGTTGCTCTAGTTATATCCCTAATTTATTGGATGTAAAAATATATTCTAATATTTAGATAATTAATACCGTTTTAAGTTTCAATGCAAAATTCTTCCTATCTAATTATATCAATAATAATATTTAAAATTTTGCGTCATTTAAGTAGATTAAGAGGCAAATTTTAATTCTACAATTATGTAGATGTTTTTTAGAACTTTTTTTAATAAATTAAAAATTATCCTTACTATAATAAAAAAAAAATCATATTTTCATTTTCTTCTTTTAAAATGTGTTCCGTTACCATTCAGAATTAAATCATAAACCCATGGAAATTTAAATATCGATAAATTTCTTATGGATATAGGGACTAGTCATTGCTCTTAAAAGAGCTTCATAATTTAAATCAAAATGCAATTTTTGTCCAATCTGAAATTGATTATCTCTTATATCTACAACTAAGTAGTCGCTTGAAGCTCCAAGAATATTAATACTTTCTTTCGGATTTAATCCTTTTACTGCAATATCTTGTCTACCTATATTTAAAAGTGCTTGTGTTCTAATTATATCGCTTTTTTTTCCGTTGTTAATTTTTTTATGGTAAGTTTGGACACTTTCCCCAAATGCATTTGATACAACAATCCCTTTGGGGATTACAGATCTTTGCTTTAATTCAACAATTTCTGTTATTAACCTAAAAGCGTCTGTATAAAGATTTGGAATTGGTTCATAATTTATTGTTTCTTTTCCTAGAAACATAGCTTCCCCAATTCTAAAATTATTTATTTCACCAATGTTTTTACACGATTTAAACCAGTTAAAATTTGCAGAATTTCCTCCTGAAACAAATTCTAATTCCAATTCAAATTTATCCTTGATCCTAAATACTAATTTTGAAAATTCATTCATATTTTCATCTGTCGGGATAATACCACCAAAGCATTTGAAATTTGTACCAATTCCACTTAAATTTATATTTTTTAGTCTTAAAATCTCTTCGACAAAACATTCAATATTGAATATGTTTATTCCTTCTCTTAAATCTCCCATATCTACCATTAGAATTATATTATGTATCCTTTTTTGTTTAATGGCTTCATTTGAAAGCATTCTTATGGTCTTTAATTCTGAATTTAGGCTATAATCTGCGTATTTAACAACAAGAGGAATTTCAGTAATGCTTGGAATACGAATTAAAACAAATTGAGCTCTAATATTATTTTTTTTCATTTTTATAATATTGTTAATTCGTGAATCTCCTAAATACTCTATTCCTCCTTGAACCAACGTCATTGCAATAGTAGGGTTTCCTAAGACAACTTTTGTAATTCCAATAATAGATATATTTCGCTGAGCTAAAAGATTCTTTAATAATTTGGCGTTATGTCTAATTTTTCTCAAATTTATTTCAAGTATTGGCATTTTAATTCACATTATACAATTTGTTTTTAGTTTGAACGAAAGTTATCCAATTCTTTTTAATGCTTCTTTTATAATTTCATCTAAGAATTCACTACTTTTTTTGTTTTCTGCAATTGCCATAAAGCCCATGTAGCTATGGGGTTTATCTTTTGGTGTACACATTAATCCTGCAAAACAATTTATTTCTAATAAAAAAGGACCTTCTTCTGATAAGATCATGTCTACACGACCATAATCTCTCAGATTTATCGCTTGAAATGCTGAAATAGCTAAGCTTTGTAATTCTTTAGACTGTTTCGGAGTTAAAATTGCAGGACATTGGAATTGATCGTCATCTAACTCTTTTTTATTAAATGTCAAGAATTTTTCCTTTTCCTTGTGTATTATTTCTAATAAAGGTAAGGCTTTAATCTGATTTCCATTACCAATAATCCCACATGTTATTTCTCTACCTTTTAAAAATTTTTCAATAAGAACAGGTTGATTTATTGTGTTTAATCTTTTTTCAACTCCTTTAATTAATTCTTTATATGAACAGATAAGTGAGGATTCATCGATTCCAGAACTTCCTCTCCCTTGAGAGGGTTTTATAAATAAAGGATAAGCAAATGGCATGTTTTTCTTAAAAATTTCACAATCCTCTTTTGATCTTGCTAAAATATAAGGTGATGTTGGTAATCCTTTTTTAAGCCACAAATCTTTAGTAAGAACCTTATCGGTTGCTATAACGCATCCAAAAATATCAGACCCTACATAAGGTATCTCTAATTCTTCTAAAATAGCTGTTTCAACAATGCTGGATACATTAAATACGATATCAATGTCAAGACTTTTTAAATCAGAAATAATATTGTCGTTCCATTTTAATTTTTTTACATCATAACCCGCTTCATTTAAAGCACTTAAATGATGTTCTACTTCTTGATTGGTTGTATCGATAATATTTTCGCTTTTAGCAAATTTCTCTTGTATTGAAAAATTTCCTCGTTTTTTCTCAAGTACGCAAATTTTTATTTTTTCCTTAGTCATCTTGATCAAATTTTTTCACATTTTCATTTTCTTGGTTTATAATACATTTTATATACAATTAAATCTTGCTTAACTCTTATATTTGTGGAAACATTCGAATTTCAAGAAGTAAACCATGAAATATAAATATTTTCAAATCCGAGATAATATTCGAGTATTAGAATAAAACTTCTAAGAGTAGTATGTTATGTTAAAAGAAAAATTATGTCGAGTACTTGAAGTACCATCAATAACAATTATATCTAATAAAATTGAAGAAAAAATCTAAGAAATAAAAACTCACCTTGGAGTTTTTATAAAGATGTTCAAATAAAATCATAACCCATAAAATTTAGCTCATAAATTTTATTACATTTAAATGACTAACTTTAAATTATAGTTGTAGAAAATTCTTTTTTTATAATAGCAACTAGAGTTGGTTTTAAAACGAGTATCTATGCTGACGATGTCTTAAGCTTTACTTCTGTTCTTAAAATGGCTTATAATTTTTTAACAGGAAG
>JAUWNA010000270.1 GCA_030612905.1 Promethearchaeota archaeon | reverse complement strand
AACTGAGTTTTATAACGCGTTTAATAGTATTATTGCAGACCTCAATCTAGAAATGGTTGAGTTAATTAGAAAAATCAAAACTTTAAATAATCTAAAGATAATTTGCATGTCAAATATTAATTCTAGTCATTGGACTTATTTGAAGAAGCAAAAATGGGATATTTGGGAGATTTTTGACGAATTTATTCTCTCGCATGAAATACACATGACAAAGCCTGACCCGAAAGTTTTCGAGTATGCTTTAAAAAAAGCAAGGTGTAAACCAGAAGAAATTATATTCATTGACGATGGTTTTAATAACGTTCGATCAGCTCGTGATTTAGGAATAAATTCAATTAGATTTATTGGATTGGATAATTTGGTTGAAGAAATACAAAAGTTTGACATAAAAATAGGCTAGAAGGGTTGAATGATTAAATAGGATCTTGAATTTTAGCTTACGGGGTTATTTCCCAATGTTATCTAAACATGCTCGAGCTAATTTCTCAAAAGCGAGTTCAACATTCTCGCCCGTTTTAGCAGAAGTTTCTAAATAGTCGCAATTTAATCGCTTTGCCAAGTCTTCTGCCTCACCCCTCTCAATTTGGCGTTCTAAATCGTTCTTATTTCCGACAATAAGTATAGGGATTGACTTTTTAACTGTTTTCTTTATACTGCTAATCCATCCAGGGAGTTTTAAAAGAGATTGAGGCGTAGTTAAATCGAATACTCCAAATGCCGCATTACTTCCTTTAAAATAGATCGTACGTAGTTTTGCAAACTGATCTTGCCCCCCTATGTCCCATAGCAGGAGTCTAACATTTGTTTGGTCAATTTCAACATCTTTTATCAAGAAATTCGAACCAATGGTTTGTTTTAAATCAGAAGTAAAGTAATCTTTTATATATCTGACGAGTAAGGAGGTTTTACCAACATTTCCAGGACCAAACAAACAAACTTTAAACTTAAACGACGATTTATCCGACGATTTATCCAACGATTTCACCAACGGGTTGCGATTATTTCTCTTAGGTTAAAGATGTTCAAAAATTCATCCTTACTAAGGAGAACATTTACTATTTTTATTTTATTACTTTTACTATATGCAATATTATCTTAAAGGTATTTATATGTTTAGGACTGGATGGTACTTCAAAAGAAAAAAGTAATAAGGAAAAAATATTTTTGAGTTTGTTTATTTTTTTTTATCTATTTTTTTCGTTTCTTCTTCCCAAGACTTCCCATTGCAGCCATAAGCCATTCCGGGCTTCCGACTCCATTTGCGTACTCCATCCAAATATACATTAAGAAGCCCATAAAACCGACGTAAGTTATGTTTATAATAAGAAAAAGAATAACATCGAATTGTCCAATAAATAAACCAAGGAATAGCTGGTGCACAAAAAATAGACTTAACGAGACTTTACCGTAATACACTAGCATTTTAACGAAATTACCATATTTATTCTTGATATCAATAAAATAAAAGCAGATGGCTATTATTAAAAGCGCAGCACCTAAATTATAAAACATGTTTGGGCCTCTACCTCTGATTAAAAACTCAGGCATTCCGGGAATTACAAAATAGCTTTGTTCATTTGCTACACTTAATAAGATCATGTGAGGATATTCTAAGAGTCCACCTGGTATTGAAGATTCATTGTACAATTGAGAACCAAAACCAATACCTACCGCCACCAAAATAATACCCCAAACCATAAAAATGCGAAATAAACCCACATACGCATCGTCAGTCCCCTTATTCATAGCTTCGTGGAGATATTCTCCAAATATAGTAGAAATAAAACAGATAGCAAGACCCGGAAGGAGGGGTACCATGGGGTTTGGTCCGATTACTATAAAATGAATTACGATTACTATTAAATTATCCGCTTCTAATCCTGGAACAAAAATTAGGTCTCTAATCACGTTTGAAAATACTACGATTAAAATAGCAAAAATACCCCGATAAAGCTTAGTTAGTTTTAAAGCGTAAAATGAAAAGATTTGTGAAGCGCCTATAAACATTAGGATGTTCCAACCCCAAAGGCTTAAAGGGAAAGGCACGCCAAATCCATCCAAAGTCAGAGATACAACGTTATAGATCATCGCTATTAGGATAATCATCGCGCCTCTCGAGAAAATTCGCATGCGAATAACTTTAGGAGGGAGTATGTTTTGTTTATTTTTTATGCTGAAAATTACGCTTAGAGCCGAAAGAAAAACAAATAGAGATGGGCCAAGGAAATCCATTAATGAAAATAATATCCCGTAAACATATTGGTTTTCACTGTTTAACCAAGCGCTACCCGAATGCGCTAATATAATAAAAACAATTGCGAAACCTTTTACAAAATCAATGCTTCCAATTCGTTTTGGGGAAGCAAAATCCCTAATATCTTCTAATGGGATTAATTCTTGCAAATAATTGAATAGTGGAGGAGATTCAGTTGCCGTTCCTAATTCATTTTCAATCGACATTTTTCACCAATTAAAATTATTACTTGAAAATTATAGAATATTCTTGTCTTATGAAAATTTAAACTTTATCACAAAAAAGAAAAATTGAGATAAGAAATTAGAAATTATTTAAAATTCTATTAGAAATTATTTGTATTGACTTATCCTTTTGAATCTTTATCGTGTTCTTGTTTTATTTT
Organism: Promethearchaeota archaeon; assembly: GCA_030612905.1. GTDB lineage: Archaea > Asgardarchaeota > Lokiarchaeia > Sigyniarchaeales > SOKP01 > SOKP01. Next base: position 1,415 of record JAUWNA010000270.1, on the reverse strand, counting down.
TTGTACCGTCTCTTTTATTTCTTCTTCTATTATGCGTATTTCCTTCTTAACAGTCTCCCCTGTCTTCTGCCCAATTCTACCGACTTGGACCATGATCCATTCCGGCGAACCCGCACCGCCATAGAACTCGTTCCAAATGTATAGAGTGAACCCCCAAAATCCCAAATAACCAAAAACAACGAATACGAAAACAACCAAATTGAGAGAACTTAAAAAGAGCGTGATAAATATAAAATGTAGCAAAAACAAACTCAATGACACTTTTCCATAGTAATTCATCATGGATATAAAAACATTCATTTTCCTTTTTATATCGATAAAATAGAAACTAATAGCAATAAGTAAAAGCGCAGCACCTAAATTGTATATCATGTTAGGCGCTCGTCCCCTGATTAAAAATTCCCACATCCCAGGATATGTAAATATAGAGAAGATACTTTTAGTTCGCATTGCATTTAAAAGATCTATATGAGGATATTCATTTAAAGGAAGTTCACTGGTTGTAAAACCTCCGGGAACGTATGCATTGCTACCTAAAAAAATGCCAGTAAGAACAAGGAAAATCCCCCAATAGAAAAAGGTTCGAAATAACTTTTTATAATCTTTTTTCGTTCCACCAATCATGGCTTCGTACAAGTATTCTCCAAAAATCGAAGAAAGAAAACAGATTGAGAGCCAGGGTAACAACGGGGTCATAGGAGAAGGTGAGACTATAATATAATGTAAAATAGTGATTATTACATCTCCCGCTTCTTTTCCTTGATAAAGCCAAAGTCTAATCGTGTCAGATGTAAAAACAATAAACATTCCTACTACAGCTCGAGAAATTTTACTAAGTTTTAATGCATAATAAGAGAAGATCTGTGAAGCACCTATAAACATTAGGATGTTCCAACCCCAAAGTGTGGCAGGAAAGGAATATCCGGGAATTGTGAACTCGATAGAAACTAAATTGAATATAATTGCAATTACAATAATCATTATTCCTCGAGAAAAAATTCTATTTCTTATGACCTTTTCCGGTAAAGCTCCCTTTTTTCGCCGAATACTAAAAACCACGCTTAATGCAGACAAAAAAACAAATAAAGATGGACCAAGAATGTCAAGAAAAGTAAACCCTAAACCATAGACAAATATCCAAGTAGAATCAAGCCAAGCACCTCCTGTATGAGCTATTATTATAAAGACGATCGCGAATCCTTTGACGAAATCTATGCTCCCAATGCGCCTTACAGACGCGTAATCCCTAAGTTCCTCAACTGGGATCGCTTGCTTTAAATAATCGAAAAGTGGTATCGAATCCATATTAATTTCATTTTCTTTTTCCGACGACATTTCAGTTCAAAATTTTTTTTGTAGTTGTATTTTAAGACTTAAATTAATATTACTATTTTAGTTTATACTATTTGAATGTT
>JAUWNA010000398.1 GCA_030612905.1 Promethearchaeota archaeon | reverse complement strand
CCCTCATTTGATTCATCATCTATGTTAGTAAGAAATTCGCTAAAACCTCCCTTTTCAAAGTCTTTCACGCAAAATCCGTGATTTTGAGATGTAATATAACATTGTTTCGTTATTGGATTAATAACCGTTTTGTTTCCGCCTCTATGACCGTATTTTAACTTATAAGAAGATCCACCAGCAGCTATACCAATTATTTGATTCCCCAAGCATATGCCCATGGTTGGAATATTATTTTTGATTAAATTACGGGCTACTTCAATTGCTTTCTTGCACATCGCGGGATCTCCCGGCCCATTGGATATAAATACGCCATTTGGGTTATAGCTCATAATTTTATCGTAAGAATAGTTATACGGAACTAAAATTACTTCTCTTTTCCTTTTAACTAAATTTCTAAGAATATTATGTTTAACTCCCAAATCAATTACAATTACCTTGCCTTTTGGATTAGTAGGGGTAAATTTCTTTACTTCTTTAGTCGAAACTTCGCTTGCTAAATGTCTAAGGTTAGGATCGTCCACATTTTTGGCTTTCTCTTTTAATTCGTCAATTTTAGGTTTTTCACCCGGATTAAACACCGCTAGTAATCCAACTTGAACCCCTTCTTCTCTTAAGATTTTAGTTATCGCTCTAGTATCTATCCATTCTATTCCGGGAACATCTTCCTCTAAAAGAAATTCGTTTAAGGTCTTTACGCTTTCGTAATGGCTCGGATTTTTACAACACTCGTTTACAACGAACCCACTTACTTTAATTGAATCTGATTCAAAATATTTGTTAATACCACATTCGTCTTTTTCCCAGGCTGGAACGCCGTAATTACCAACGAGGGGGTGGGTCATTACAACGATTTGTCCTTTATAAGAGGGGTCCGTTAAAGTCTCGTTATAACCTGCTCCGGTTATCGTATTAAATACAATTTCGCCATAAATTGTTTTTGTCGCACCGAACCCAATTCCTTGAAAATATCGACCATCTTTAAGCATTAAAATTGCGGGTCTTTCTTTCTTATAAAGCATTTGTTCAAATATATTCTTCTTATTTTATATCCTTAAATTAAAAATAACTATTAATTTCTTTTAAGAATAATTATTAAGCTGTTGAATAAAGACTGCTTGGTAAATAATTAATAACTTATTTTCGCTTCTAGGTTAAGACAAAAATGTTCTTTAGAAAAACTGGCTTTTAGAGAAGATATTTATAGAAATTTAACTGAAATTCAAGAAAAATTAATTAAACATTAGGATTAAATTTTTCATAAATTCTTTGAAGACTTTTTAAATGACGGGGGTTATCAGAACGAATTCGCCATATTACATAATTCGCATTCGTAAAAAGGTAAGTTTTTTTTTGATATTTGTGCTTTTATGCATGGTTGCCTGCTCCTTATAAGGAAACAAAAATCATTCGTCATAGTGTTTTAACTATTTCCAGCTTTTTTAGCAACACACGCTTTTATAAAATCAAAATATAACTTACTAGGAGCGTATGGTCTTGATTTAAATTCGGGGTGAAATTGAGTTCCAACCATCCAATGGTCGTCTCGATTTAATTCAATGCTATTTATTATTTTCCCGGTTTCATCTCTACTTGATACAATCATTCCTTTTTGTTTGGCTTCTTCTGTAATAAACCTTTCTTGAATATGATATCTATGCCTAAACCTTTCTTTAATTTCTTTTTGGTTATACGCGCTAAAGAGTTTAGTGTTCTTCTCAATTATTATTTTATGGGCACCTAATCTCATACTCCCTCCTTTCTCAGTCACGGCTTTCTGGCTTTCTAAAAGGTCAACCACAGGATAGGGCGTATCGGGAACTATTTCAGAGGAGTTTGCTCCAGTTAATCCTAAATATTTTCTACAGAAGGCAATATAAAACAACTGAGCACCAAAACAAATGCCTAAAAAGGGTACTTTCTTTTCCATAGCATATTCAGCCGATTTAATCATCCCTTCAACAGCTCTCTCTCCAAAACCTGGTGTTAATAGTATTCCGTCGCAATCTCTTAACACTTCTTCAATATTGGTGTCTTCGGAAATATTAATCATTTTCAATTCAGTCTTATATCCTTGATGAGCTGCTGCGTGCTCTAAGGCGTCGTTGATAGAAATATACGAATCAGATATATTAAAATATTTTCCTGGCATCGCAATTCTTATAGTTTTTTTAGCGTTTTTGTATAACTCTACCATTTTTACCCATTCGGAATAATTAGTGACTTCGCTGTATGAAACTAATTTTGCTTTTAAATCTATAAGTTCACAAAGAAAGTCTCCTAATCCTTGTTCCTCAAATAATAAAGGTAATTCGTATACGACATCTAAATCAGGGTTTGAAATTACTGCGGCTTCTGGAATGTTTGAATAAAGGGAAATTTTCGATTTAATATCGTCAGCTAAAGGTTTTTCACTCCGACCTATTATAATGTCTGGTTGTAGCCCAACGCTTTGAAGCATTCTAACTGAGTGTTGCGTTGGTTTTGATTTTTGTTGACCAACCGCTCGAGAAAAAGGAACAAGAGTTACGTGAACTAAAGCCGTTCGATGAACATTTTCCAATTTGATTTGTCGGAATGTTTCTAAAAAAATACTTGATTCTAAATCGCCTACAGTCCCTCCACATTCAATTAATAAGACATCTAAATTCTCACTTTCTGAAATTTCCATTAATCTTTTCTTTATAATATTAGTCACATGAGGGATTAATTGTACCGTTTTTCCTAAGAATTTACCCTTTCTTTCTCTTAAGATAGTTGATAAATAAATCTGACCAGAAGTTATATTATGAGAAGGATGCATCTCGATACCCAGAAATCTGCTGTAAGTCCCGAAATCTTGATCTATCTCAGAAATTTTGTAACATCTTTCGTCTGACCCTGGTACGGGTGTAAAGTCCCATACATCTTCTGTGATGAAACATTCACCGTGTTCAATTGGGTTAAGCGTTCCGGGATCAACATTCAGGTAAGGATCGATCTTAACCGTAGATATATTGAAACCACGGAATTGGAGCACCTTTCCTATACTAGCGGTA
>JAUWNA010000157.1 GCA_030612905.1 Promethearchaeota archaeon | reverse complement strand
GCTCCAGAACCTATAACTACTAAATCATAATTCTCCATAAATTCAAATTTACCTATATCACTTTTAAAGTTTTTATTAATGAATTAAAAGAAATCTGAAATGTTTTCTTTGAAAAATAGATTAATGATGTTTTCCTCTTTTTTTTGAGAAAAAGTTCTAAATTCCAGAGGATTTTATAACCCAATTGAGATTTATTATGCTTCGGGGATTAAAAAAACGAAATTACTTCCTTTTGCGAATTCGCCTTTAACTCTATCCTCAACCCATATCTCACCGTTGTAACTATTTATAATTTTTTTTACGAGCGATAGTCCTAAGCCCATTCCGTTCGCTTTCTTAATGAAATTTTTTCTCCTAGTAAAAATAGTTTCTTTTCTCTCATCGCTAATCCCGAGTCCATTGTCCTTAAATTCAAATTTAATTAATTTCTTGTTATTTTCCCATATTTTTGAAACTTCTACACATATCTCAACATTAGGATTACCATTATGTCTTATAGAATTAATCAAAAGGTTTTCAAATACGTCTAGTAATAGATCATTAGCATCAATATATAAATCAACAGCCTCTAATTCAGTATCAACCTGGATGTGTTTATTTTGAAAACTCTGCTTAATGTATTGAATTGCTTCTTTTAAAAAATTATTAATATTAGTCTTCTTAAGATTTTTTTCCGAATCGTCGATATTTGACAATTTGTGGACATTTGAAATTAATTTGGCCCCTCTGGTTATTTGTTCTTTACTAATCTCATATAATTCCTTGATTCTATTCAATTTTTCAGGCGAATTGAAGTATAACGAGCTTAACTCCAGAGAAGAACTAATCACATGAAGGATATTATTAATATCGTGAGCTACTAAATCGCCATAAAGATTAGCTCTTTCATACGCTATACGATACCTTACTTCTGATTCCTTTAATTTTTCTTCTGCATTTTTCCTATCAGTTATATCGATATGGTAGGCAGTAAAATATCTTGGTTTTCCTTTGTCATCAAAAATGGTGTTGATAGTTAATATTACATTAATTAAATTTCCATTTTTTCTCTTGTTTATTATTTCGCCACGCCAAAAACCAATTTTAGGGTCTAAAATTGCCTCCCACATTTTTATAAAAAAATCTAAACTCATTTCATTAGAATTTAAGGCTCTAGGATTTTCCCCAATAACCTCCTCTTGTGAATATCCGTAATATTCGGTAAAAGCTTTGTTGACTTGTAAAATATGTACATCTTGATTTCTATATTCTGCTATTACTTGTGAGTTTGGGGATCCTTCAAAACCTTTTTTAAAGAGCTCTAAATGGATTTTCCCATTTTTTCTATCTACTAATTCATCTTGTGGTATATGTATTTTCATTTTGTGCTCTCCAATTTTATGTTTCTTTTAATTTCCATCAAAATAACTAATAGTCTTTAAATGAAGTTATAAAAATTTGAGGAATGTTAATATTCTTAGGTATTAGTATAATCTTTCAGACTAATTTAAATTCCATTTTTATAAAATATTAGAAAAAATGAAACAAAAATCAGAATAACTACTAGAAAAATATAGCTATATAACGATGAAAATTAAAAAAAGAATAAAAAAAAAATAAGAGGAGTTTATTAAATTCTATGCTCCAATAATATCCTTTAATTTGGGGAATATTCGGGGGTAATGCACAGCCATACAATGGATTCCGTCAATAAGATTTTTCTTTCTAAGCTCACTAACGAATGGTTTGAAAAGTTCGTAATTATATTGGTCGTACAATTCCTTTTTCTGTTTTTTGTCGGTGACATCCTTCTTTACGCTCTTCCATTTAGCCAAGATCTCCTTAGGGACGCTAACGCCCGGGACAAAAGTATCGAAACCTTTAGCAATTCCATACGACTTCATTGGAAAGATTCCGAGCAAGATAGGCACTTTGTACTTTCTGATTCCTGTTAGAAATTCTATCGTACGATCAATATCGTAAACTACTTGGGTTTGTATAAATTCGCAACCCGCTTCTGCTTTTCTACCAATTTTCAAGATTTCTGGCCCCATTGGTTCAGAATTAGGGTTTGCTGCGCCCCCTACATGTAATTTTGGAGGGTCTTCAATCTCGTAACCGTTAATAGAACCTTTATCAACCATTTCTCTTACAAGTTTAATTAAAGTTGCGGAATCAAGATCGAAAACCGGTTTAGATTCAGCCATATCTCCCAATGCTGTATGATCGCCAGTGAGAGAAAGTATATTGTGAATACCAAGAGCCTGAGCGCCCATGATCATGCCGGCAATGCCTAATTTATTAACATCTCTCACGGTCATCTGCCAAACGCATTCCAAGCCTGTAGCTTTTTGAATTAAATGCGTGGCTGCCATAGAATTTATTGTTACGATCCCTAAAGGACTATCTGTTACATTTGCAGCAATAACATACGGAGCTATTTGCTTCGCTTCTTCGATCGTATGGGAAAGGTCACAAGTCTTTTCTGGTTCGAGTTCACCGGTCAATATGAAATCGCCCTTTGCGAGAGCTTCTCCTAACTTTGAATATGATTTTACTTCTGTCATTTTCACATCTACCTCCATACTACCTCTCTTTGATGGCCAATATCACTCCAATCTAAGGGGTCTCTTAATTTTGCGAACAAATCTAAACGTCCTAATTCTTTCAAGCGATTATAAATCAATACCCATCCGCAATCCTTCTCGTAATTGCCTACTTCACACTTTCCATCCACCATTCCGCCGCAGGGCCCATTCATAAGCGCTTTAGCGCAAGTTGTTATCGGACAGATTCCACCAGTTTCGTTTAATAAACATTGTCCACACCCCTGGCAGCGCATATAGAAGCGTCCGATGCGTTCTGTCTCGCCTATAAACTCCGTGTTATTAGCCGTGAAAACGGGTATTTTTGGGTGAGTTTTTGAAAGAACTGTAATAATTGATTGTACTCCTAAACCGCAGGCTAGCGTTAAAATAGCGTCAGATTTCTTAACATCCTCATCAATAACTCGTAAATCTTTTTTCATCACACGGTTATCACAAACATCGTCACTCACTATTGCATTAGTAACATTAAAACCTCTCTCTTTTAGTTTTGCCGACCATTCTTCAGCCCCTTCAGATCCTCCAGTTTGACAGAGAGCCGCGCAAACCCCACAGCTCACGACTAGTACATTTTTAACCTTAAAATTGTTAAGTGCTTCAAAAACTTCTTCCTCTGGTTTTTTTGTAGTTATTACAACCATAATTCTTAACTCTTTTTTATGATTTTATTAGATTTTAAATTTAAATTACTTGTGATAAACAAATTAATGAAATTATTAAAATTTAATTTTTTTAGATCAAAGGTAAACATTTACGATTACTAAATTTATTGTCAAATTGATAATTATTATATTTTTAATGACGATATTCTAAATAATCGTCAAAAATATCAACATAATGATCAGATTTAAAAACTTTTATTATTAAAATGGATGAATTTAAAAAAATAAAAACTTAACGATAAGAAAGATGTGGATTCAAATATATTTGATTATAGGTATTTTGAAAGATAAAATAAGAAAAAAAATAATTCAATTGTTAAATTAAACCCAAATAAAAAAGCCCGTTAACCAATCATGTATGGAAACACTTTTGCTAGCGGAACCGCTAAACCACCAAGTAAAGAGCCGATAGAGGTCAATTTTTTCAAATAGGTTTTCATATCTTTAGTAACTTTTATTGTTCTTGTTTTTCCTTCAATAATCGTACCATCAGAAGACATTAAGAATATTTGAATCGTTTGTTCTCCCGTTTGTCTTGGCTCTAAAGTTAACCAAGTCGAGTCTCCGTTTTCTAGCATAGTTGATAATACTCCTGCGATATCAGTACCTTCAGAAGTGATTAAAGGAATAGTTTTCTCTGGGATTAAAAAACTTCCTCTTCCTTCAACCTTGATAGCTAAATTTAATTCGCTAGGTTCAAAGCCTGGAGCAACTACTTTTATAGTGTATTTTTTATCTTCTGGGGCATTGTTGTAGAGAAAGATCATAATATTTAGTTCCGCATTCAAATACACAAATTCCGACGCTGAGGAGTCCATATATATCGGATCTTTTGAAACGCGTTCGATATTGTCAGCGAGTTCTAGTTGCAATCTGTCTATTATATTGAAAAAGCCAGGATTGTATTTTTTAATATAAGCAAATAGTTTATAGACATCGGCAGTAGAAAAATACCACGAATTCTCAATAAGTAGTCCCCTTTCAACATCAAAATCTAACGAGTCAATGTTAATGATTTCTGCCAGTTCTCTGGTAAATTGCTCCTTATTTAATACGTTTTGATATCTTAAATAATACAAAAACAAAAGTGATTCAATAGCAAAGGTTATTGGTAGCTCATCTTCTTCTTGCTCTTTGATTTTTTGAATAAAGGATGGCGTCAAAATTTTATTAATTCCTGCTAAATATTCGTCCCATTTGAGGAATGTAACTGGATCTAAATGGTCAGAAAATACTTCCCCAAAGAAGTTGTCTAAGAAAATTTGATGGGTTGTGGGTTTGTAGAAGTCTTGTAAGCCGTTTACATCGTGAATGTTCAAATTCAAACTCTTAATTAACATCGCTAATCCAAAACCTACTAACGACAATCCAACAGCGGCAAAACCGATGTCAAAAAGCGTAGGCACTAATAACATGACAACGAATAGAACCAGCGAGAGTATGCATACGAATCCTATTATTTTAATTAAGTTTGTGACTCTCTTGACGCTGTTAAAGAGTAAAACAAAACCATCGAGGCTGTCAATTGGTCTTCCTCTTTTTCTCTCGAAATTCAATCTTGCTTTAAGAGAAGCAGTAGTTTTAATTCCACCTAAAATAAGGATAGCAGAGTTTACGCCATAAATTGATAGTATAATTATAAACACATATCTTAGGGTTAAATCAAGAAGAGCGATGTTAAGCAATGCTAACAAAGCCATTAGAACAAGTACGATAGGTAGGACATATAGAAGTAATTTACCCCATTTAGTCATATATCTTACTAATTTCCCTTGAGTTCTCTCTTTTTTTATTATTTTAACTAAATCTTTATCTAATCCTCTTTCCATTTTATAAATCATCTGTTTAAATTCTATAATACTAAATCAATATGTTGTTAGAATAATAGAAAACGTACTTTAAAATTTTAATGAAAAAATCTTGCAGTAATATTATTTTTATAAAAATTAAATATTTATTCAAGAAATCCTTTAAACAACTCATGCCGGAAATTGATTATTATGAAATTGTTAGACAAAAGTTGATTCTGGGACCATTATATGCACCTAAGCATAAAAAAGTCTATGAATTGATGAAAATCCTATGGAGCAAAGAAGAAATTAAGATTCTTTCCTATTTTGAAAATGCCGATAAATATAATACTTTAAGGGATTTATCCCTTAAATCCGGAATTCCAAAAAAAGAAATTAAATCCGTTTTGG
>JAUWNA010000151.1 GCA_030612905.1 Promethearchaeota archaeon | reverse complement strand
TTGAGGGGCAAAATATTGAGCATCTTCGATGATAGTGATATGATTTATTCCTTGATAATTAAAGGCACCCTTGGTTAAATTTTTATCCCACATATACTTTAGAACCATATTTAGAAAAAAAAGAGCATCTTCTTTTTCTCCACCAAGACGAATTATTGAACTCAAATCCAAAATAACATTTTTATTAAAAAGTTCTGATATCGGTATTTTAGAATTTGATTCAAATACAGCTTTGATTGGACCTATAGAAAATCTCCTGATTCTATTTTGTAGACTGACAAGTGTTTGTTTTAACATGGGAATTTTATTCTGATTAACATTAAGATATTTTTTAGAACAAATTTCAAAACCTTCCCAACTCTGAAGACTCTTATTTTCACAGATTTTTGTTAATATTTCAATTAATACTTTTTCCATTTGAGGGGAATACTCTGCACTCTCATTTAAAAACTGTCCACTTTTTAATATATCAAATATTCTCTCGGCGTGGATAATAGGGTTTGCACCTAATGGGTCGAAGATATTAATCGAAAAATTTTCTCCTGGCCATAGAATTAATAAGTCCTTTAGTTTGTCTTGCAAGAAATGATATTCTCCCTTAAATTCTACTAAAAAAAAAGGCTTTTTATATTGCTTTGTAAAATTTATTAGAAAATTTTGTAGAAAATTACTTTTTCCTGTGCCCGTTGATCCGCAAACAAACATATGTTTCTCAAGATCCTTTAATGAAAGGGAAAAATCATATTTTTTTGAATTTCCCCTTAAGACTTTTCCTATTTTAATAGAACCACCTTTTGAAGTTTGATATGAAGGCTCTTCTAAATCCATGCTTATTTTATCTACTTTTAAACAATTTAATAGATATAAGATAACAGAACAACAAAGAAAAATTACAGACATGTTGAAAATAAAAATATCTCCGATATAATTATTGAAATTTTCTAATATGTAATCTGAGTCTTTTATCAAAAATATAGGTAAATCAATTAACAGAAAATAGATTGTAGCTATAAAAAGCGTAAATATAAGATATCTTAATTTTAATAAAGAATATCCCCTCTTCTTATAAAAATAATAAAATAGATTTATTATAAAAAAGAATATATTAAAAATAAAAAAACTATTAACCATTTTAACTTGTTTTAATTAAAAAGTTATAAACTACACAAAATTTTAAACTAAAAAAGCTTAGTTTACTGGATGGCTAGAGCGAATTTATATCGATTTTCAATTTATTTAAAAATAAAATCATCCTATGAAAAAACTATCCATCAAAATAAGGAGTAGAGCCGGTTAATAATGGCTTTAGATTACAAGAAGATTTCCTCTCTCAGGAATATGTCAATTGAGTTAATATACTCGAGAATAATAAATGAGTGAAGGAAAAATAATTACGGAGCTAATTTCTTAGTTTTAACGCATTCTTTAAAAACATTTTCACTAAGGAAATTTGAAAGAATTTATATTCGTAAACTTTTTTAATTTTATGACTTAGAGATCATTATATAAGTAATATAAAATTTTGAATTAAAATATTGGAATAAAGTGATTTTAAAATGGCACAGTTAAGTGGCGTCCCGATTATTATTTTAAAGGAAGGTACAGAAAGAAAACAAGGAAGGGATGCCCAAAAAAATAATATAGCGGCAGCTAAAGCAGTAGCAGAAGCAGTAAGAACAACACTTGGTCCTAAAGGTATGGATAAAATGCTTGTTGATTCTTTAGGAGATGTAACAATAACGAACGATGGTGCAACGATCTTAGACACTATTGATATCGAACATCCCGCGGCTAAAATGATAGTCGAAGTTGCTAAAACGCAAGACGATAAAGTTGGTGATGGAACTACTACGAGCGTTATAATTTCTGGAGAATTATTGAATCTTGCCCAAGAGTTAATGGATCAATCAGTTCACCCAACGATAATAATTAGGGGATATAGAAAAGCTTTAGTAAAGTCTAAGGAAATATTGAAAGAACTAGCTACTAAAATTGATATCAACGATAAAGAGATTTTATTGAAAGTTGCAGGAACTTCAATGAATAGCAAATTAATTACGGGAGTTAAAAGTCATTTTGCAGATATTGCTGTTAAAGCGGTAAACCAAATAAAAGAAAAACGTGGAGAAGGTATTTTAATCGATTTGGATCAAATTCAAATGATAAAAAAAGAGGGAAAAAGCCTAATAGATACAAAAATCATAGATGGAATTATAGTGGACAAGGAAATTGTACATCCTATGATGCCAAAATCTTTCAAGGATGCAAAAATTGCATTAATTAACTCCTCTCTCGAAGTTCAGAAAACTGAATTTGATGCCGAGATTAGAATTCAAACACCTGATCAAATCAATAAATTTCTTGAAGAAGAAGCGAAAATGCTTAAATCTCGCGTTACAAAATTGAAAGAAGTTGGAGTCAACGTTGTTTTTTGTCAGAAGGGTGTTGATGACAAAGCACAAAACTTTCTTGCCCAAGAAAACATCATAACGATTCGTAGAGTTAAGAGATCTGATATGGAAAAACTTGCTCGCGCTACAAATGCAAAATTAGCCAATAACATCTTCGATATTAAAGCTGAGGACTTAGGTAATGCCGGAATAGTGGAAGAAAAGAAAATTGGGGATGATAATATGATTTTTGTATCCGATTGTGTTGATCCTAAGGCTGTGAGTATATTAATAAGGGCTGGGATTGAACATGTTTTGGATGAAGCAGAAAGAATGTTCGATGACGCACTATCTGTAGTAAAAGCAGCAATTGAAATGCCTTACATTTTGCCGGGGGGCGGTGCTTCTGAAATTGAATTAGCTAAACGATTAAGAGCTTATGCTAGTTCAATAGGAGGCAGAGAACAATTAGCAATTGAAATCTATGCTAACGCCCTAGAGATAATCCCTAAAACATTGGTTGAAAATGCGGGGTATAATCCTGTTGATTTGATTGTAGAATTACGTTCAAAACATGAATCAGATAAAGGAAACTCGTACGGTATTAATATTGATACTGGTAAACCTGATGATATGATGAAACTGGGTGTTATTGAACCATTAATGGTATTGACTCAAGCTATTCAATCAGCGACCGAAGTTGCTTCTATGATTTTAAAAATTGACGATGTAATTGCTGCTTCAGGACTTTCGAAACACTCTGAAGTTTAATTTTTTTTAATTTTTTATTTTTATTAAACCATCTATATTTTTGTTAAAATTTATTCAATTTTTTAAATTCAACTCCCCATGAAAATTTTGAGAGTATTAAATCAGCGTAAGTATGAAAATTTGTAATATAAAGCGCTGACGCTAATGCCTCAACAGAGCTCAATTTTTCCACTTTGCCATAATTTACGGGGTTTGCAGCGATAAGTGGTGGTAATTTTCTGCTGTTTTTTAAGTCAAAGTTTTTAAAATTGAAAATTTTCTTCCAAGAGCAATCAACGACAATAAGACCGTACTTCAAAATAATCTCCCTATCGCTATCATTTATTACTTTTTTAGAAAAGGGATTTAAAAAAATAGCATTATAGTTTCTACCTCTAATTTTAGGCACTATTTTTAGTAAACGGAGCCTTGATAATTTTAAGGCTGTGCATTTTTTCCTATCGCATTCATTAAAATGGAGACAAAACAGTTTAGGAATAGATTCTTCTAAATTAGATTTAATCATATTTAAAGCTAGTTAATACGTTTACAGATTTGATAAAGTTTTCAGTAGTTTGCTCAGTCCCAATTATTTTCAATATTGAAAATATGATATTTCGGGATTCACACATAATTGGAATCCCCCCGTATGTTAATGTGAAGAGACCTATAAAAGAAATCTCTTCCACGTTTAAAGTCCCCTCCACTTCAGAAAACTTTAATTTTCCAGAAGGACAAGTAATAATTCCGTAAAAATTTTCAGGATCTTGCCCAGAAATTGCTATATAACACAATAACTCACCTATTGAGCTGCTTTCAGATTCTTCTTTCATTTTTTGAAAAGCTACATTAGCACTGGCAGAAAACGCCTCAACCGAAATTGGTAAATTTTTGCCACTAACTTCTCTAGCATCTAAGGTCAAACCTGTTGAGCTTACAAGACTATACCTAATATATATAGGGTTTTGTATTGAGTCCAAAACATAACTTATTGCCGGTAAAAGATTAGTAGAATCAAATTTTTCTGGAGAATAAGATACGAAGGGAACTTCTGACCCCATACCAAAGAGATAAATCGCACTTCGTACTTTGTTTGAAAAATATTCAAGATCTCTCTCAGTTTCATTATTACTACCAAAAAAATCTCCTAATTTCTGTTTTATATAATACATAGAACTTGCTAAATTATCTGCATCTAAAGGCCATTCTTTGTGATAATCATGAACAATTGTTAAGAGAGTTTGATTTATCCTAATTGTTATTAAGCAAACCTTGTCAAAAAATGAGAATGAAATAACCTGATCCTTAATATTCATATCTTCCCAACTTTCTTCGGTCGCAGAAAACGCCGCTGAAGCTAAACTAGTAATACGATTAGGATTTATCTCAATATCGCTTTTCCTTCCAATTTTAGCTATAGAAAGCCCATTCAAATCACATAAAACTACTAAAACTGTACCTTGAGCTGCCCTCAAGATTGTAGTCAAATATTTTATTAACGAATCTCTTACACTCATAAAAAAACCTAACTTTTTTATCTAAACTTATAATTCTATCTGCTTTAATAACAATAATCTTAATTCTTAAATATTTCTTATTTTTATTTTCAACTATCTTTTTGATCGCAAATAAAATTCTTCTTTTAATTAACTAAAAAATTTATTTAGTTTTTCGCATTTTAAATACAAAATTAACTACAATATTTGTTATTTTAATGCGGGAATTGCCAAGTCTGGTCTACGGCGCTGGACTTAGAATCCAGTCTCAGAGGAGTTCGAGGGTTCAAATCCCTCTTCCCGCATTTAATTTACAACAATAAAAATAGCATATTATTAATAAGGTAATCATTTCTTTTTCTATTATAAAAAAATTTAAAATCAAACGTTAATTAGAAAGTGTATCAAAATAATAGTTTTAAACTTTCTTTTATTCAAAGAATAAAAAAATTTATTATTTTAGAAACGCTTCTGTAGTGTAGCTCGGCCAAACCTGACATATCAATCGTGTCTCGGGCTCCGCATGCTAGGCTTTCACCCTGGTGACCCTGGTTCGAATCCCGGCAGAAGCACCACCAGAAATTGGTGTAAAGCATTGGAATATAATCTGCCTCGATAGCTCAGTTAGTGGGGGCATCAATTCGGTGTGCTCGGTAAAGTAGAGCGCTCGGCTAAACGGTGATTTATCACTGTTCCGGAAGTTAACCGAATGGTCGCATGTTCGATTTGTTGACTAACCTCTGGGCAATACGAGAACCATAAAACAATCGATTTCCGAAGTTTGGTTTAGCTCGGGGCGCTTCTATTTCTTTTTAAATTTTACTGATTCTTTTCTTCCGCTTTCAGTTAAAGTTATTGTTCTATTATTGTGTACTTCCTTTATAGTGATTTAACCTTTGCTTATTAACTTCCGAATATTTTTTCGAGTAATACTTGGTTTAACT
>JAUWNA010000041.1 GCA_030612905.1 Promethearchaeota archaeon | reverse complement strand
CGCCCGAATTAATGGAAAATGCCAGGTTTTTGGTTTTGTTGTAGCATCCCTAACAGCAAAATGCCACCTATCAAATAAAGTTAGTGTAGTCATTCCACCATAAGATTCACCTTTTATTTGAAATTCATCAATTTCAGTAATTTGATATATAATACCATACCAAAATAATTTAGATCTTCCTTTTTTAGTAGCTAATTGGTCTATATTGTCAATATCAGCAGCACTTATTGGTTCATCATCAAAAATAAGTTGTTTTGAACCATAACCTAATTTTCTCCTAGCTTCCAAGATTTCTTTTTTATACTTATTAACAACTCCTTTAGCATAAACTTGAAGGTCTATTTCTCCTTTTCCATTAATTTTTGACATTATTTTTTTATTTTCTTTCTTTAAATTAATTTTAACTTCATTATCCAAATCGTAATAAGTGTTCTTAATATTATTTATGTATCCAAGACGCTTAGGTTTACCTGGTTTAGGACAAAACATATCTTTTTTCTTCTTCAAATAAAATTCAGACTCTATTTTGGAAAAAACTAAAGAATGTTTTTTTCCTTATCTTATCATAAATATAGTATAAAAGTATTTAAAAGAAAAAAGAAGAGAGTGTTAATTTTTAGATTTTTATCTGAATTAAAAACAGATTACCATTAATTTCTCTTTAAAAAATACTCTATTTAGGCCATAAAAAATAGTTAAAAAAAAATTGATTTAATTTTCTTCCGGTACTGCACAAGCAGCCAGTCCTTGTTTCAATTTTTTACTTATTGCTTGAACAGGGCAAATATTTAGACAATTTAAACATGATTTACAATGAAGTAGATCAATTCCAATCATATGATATTTGCCATCTTCCCTTTTTTCTCTAATAATGGCAAAATCAGGGCAAATAAACCAACACTGAGCACAATTTGTACACGTTTCCGCGTCCCAAATCATATCCCATTCGCCCCACGAACCAGTATTCACTTGGTCGCTTCCAACAGGGATTACTTTTTCGTCGCAATACCAAACACCCGCTTTATCTAATTCCTTATATCCAGGTAAGCCTAAATCTATTTGTTGCCAGGGCACTTTAGTGTCAACGGTAAAATCTGACTCGACTCCAATGTCAAATATGCAAGTTTCTTCAATTGCTTGCTTTATTGCTTCGATATTTTTTCCGGCTATAGCTCCCTTAAATCGCTTCATGATGGCATTAGATAATTCTTCGAGAGTAAAGAGGTGAGAAATTCTTATTAAAGCACCTAATATAATAGTATTTGTAATATTTCGACCTAAAACATCTAGAGCAATTCGGGTTGCATCGATTGTAGCAATGTTTATGTCTTTTCTCTTTACAGCTTCTTGAATGGTTAGTTGGTCCATTACGGTATTTACTATCAACCAACCACCTTTCGGTACGCCAGCAGTTACATCTACTTCTGAGAGCAACGATTCGTCTAACACAGCTACGAAATGAGGGCCATATACTTGTTCATTTGACCTTACTAAATCTGAGTTCGCAGAAAGCCTAACATAACTTTCAGTTGGACTTCCCATTCGTTCGGCTCCAAATCGCGGTTGACAGACGCCGTAGCCATAAAAAGCTTCGACACATAGGTTAGAAGCAGTAACGCCTCCTTGCCCCCCGCGTGCGTGGAATCGAAGATTAATGGTGTAATCCTTTAAAATTTCTTTAACGTGTTCTGGAGTTAACATTTTTCTCTAAAAATTTATTTTTAATTTCTAATTGATAAGTTGTATTAAGAAAAATCTTCTTAAAAAATTAAGTTTTATCCATTTAATCCATAAATTTACGTTAAAACTTAAAATACAGAACTTTTTAGGAAATGGATTTTTATTATGCATAATAGTTTTAGGGGAGTTTTTTTAATTGTCGCACAATATTGATAACGGTAATCATTTTAATTCTGAAAGTACGCCAGATTCAAACGCATACGCAATGAAGATTACTCCAGATTTCGTTCCTATGATCCGAATTATCTTTTGGAACAGTATGGGATTCTTCTTTTTCTCATTTTTGATCCCATACGTCACAATCCAATTATTAGGGGGTACGGGAACGGTGTTAGGGCTTACATTTTCAATACAAACTATGGGTGGGTTAATCAGTGCTCCAATTGTTGGTTATTTAACTGATAGAGTTTCAAAAAAGCTTTTAATCCTAATAGGGAGTTTTGGGCGTGGGGCAAGCTATATTTTAATGTATCTGGGTATTTTATTATCTTCTTTATCATTATTCGCTATTGGGATGTTTGTTTTAGGACTTTTTGTAGGATTTTTTTGGACACCATTAGATACATTAATTTCTGAGAAGTCAAATAAATCAAATCGTTCTTTTGCGTTCGGAAAACGAGCTGGAATGATAGGAAAAGGAAACTTAGTAGGATCAATTATTAGTGTAATAGTTTTTGGTTTAGCAATTACATTTACTCCTGAAAATCTTTTTTTAGTTTACAGCCCACTAATATTATTTGCTGCATCTAATGTTCTTGGAGGTATAATTTTTCATCGTAAAGTCAACGAAGAACTCACATACGAAAAGCACATTTTCAACTTATTTCCATCCTCAGTCGAACCAATCATGGTTTCTAAAGAACCAGTGATACAAGATACTTCTGTAAAACCCAAGAACAACTTAGCGACGGGATTTTTTTTCGGTTTCAGCGTATTGACCATTGCCTTTATGGTGAGTAGTATGAATCAATCTTTAGCTTATCCCTTCTTTCAAGTTTATTTAATTGAAGAATTAAAAGTTGAGATGCCTATTCTAGTAATGTTAATTTATTTTCCCGCTCAGGTTTTATCTATGTTATTTGCACCTAAATTAGGGAAGATTGCTGATAAAGTAAATCCCGTATTAGGGGTTGCACTTGTAAGCGGGTTAGGGGCGTTAGCAACCTGGTTTATAATTAATTCTACATCGGGATTCATGTTTGGTTTTATCTTACTTTTTGACGCGACTTTTGCTTGGGGAGGGAACTTGATTTTACAAAATATCCTCAGTCGAATATCAAAAATCCACCGTGGAAAAGTTTTTGGAGCGGCTCAGTGGTTAAGCTTATTAGGTGCTGTTTTAGGACCAACTCTAGGAGGTTTAGCTTGGGATAGTTTAGGTCCAAGCGCACCTTTCATGATCTCAATATTTATCGAATTATCCGTAATTCCTTTGTATGCAATAGCGATTATATCTTTGAAACCTTATATGGCGGAAGAAGTAGATTAGAGAAATTATTTCTTAAAGAAGCAGTTTAAGCCAATTCTTTGTTTAACCTATTTACAACCTCAATTGATAAACTAAAAATGTTATTTAAACCCTCTTTAGAAACTAAACTCATCGTATCTTTTTTAGAATGGACATATTTTATGGATCCCGTAGAACCAAGTGCGCAAGCTTTATATCCCAAACTTACTATGGGCATATGATCTCCACCTGCTCCTATAGGAAAATATATCTCCTTTATTTCAATCCCTAAATCTTTACTACTATTCCTAAATAGCTCGTTTAATTTTGTACTGGTTGTTTTCTTCGGAATTCCGTGAGATGTTACATTTCTTAACACGCCATGTGCACCTACAAGATCATAGTTTATAAAATACGTTATGTCTTTATCTAATTCATTTTTGTGTTTCTGGATGAAATCAATCGCACCACCTAAGTTAAGTTCTTCAGAACCCGTAATTAAAAACGTAAAATCAATATTTTCTAAAGGATAGTTCTTAAAATATTTCGAGAGGGCAATAACTGTACCAACGCTCGTAGCATTATCTGTCGCTCCTGGAGATTTATTACCGACTTTATTGAAAAAATTTAGTATTGCTAAGATCCCAATTACTATGCTGACGCCCAAAAGGATGTTATTCAAGATGAGATTATTAAATGTAAATATAATCTTTAAAACGCTTAAGACTATAAATACAACTATTAGAATTAATCCGCCAAAAACTGAGACCATTATTAAATATATCCTAATAATTGAAGAGAATTCTTGAGATTTCGAATCATAGTGAGCCATAAAGATAAGGTTGACCATTGAATTCTTGCTTTTTAAATTTACATAAATGTTTTCAGTTTCGAAATTATACCTATCATTCTTCGTTAATTTTATCTTAGTTGAATCAGAAATCTTACATAACTTTAACATACATAATACAATTAGAGCAATGATAACCAACGATAAAACGGGTAAGCTATAATAAGATATCGCTAAAAGGATATATAAAATTCCCGAAGTTAAGAACAAAAGTTCGATCCTCTTCCAATTGTATAGCGAAGTTTTAAATTTCTCGCGATTGACGGTATTATAAGCCATCTTTTCAAACTCGTCTACGACTACTTTGATTGCCTTTTTTTCTCCTTCTGAGCCAACTAATCGAGGAAATGATAATCTTTTAGTAATTTCATAGGCTAAATTTTCATCTATTGACATAGCATTCATACGCTAAATTTTCATCTATCATATAAAATCTTTATACAAGATTTATATAGTTATCCAACAAAAAAGTTAAAAATAAAAATAGAACTTGGATTTTAAAGAAATGATTTGAACCATTCTAATGGAAGCGTCCTTTTGACTTTCTCCAAAAACTCTGGCATCGTTAATATCCCTAAATCAGAGATTATTTCTTTAAAATAGTTAGATGGAGTTATATCAAAATATAGATTATGGACTTTAAACAATTCTTTTTTAATTTTTTTAGAATATACCTCGTAGATTGGCTTCTGCTCAACAATTATTTTCTGGCTATAATGACTCTGTAAATTATATTTAAAAGAATCACCAACTGAGTAAACAGCTTTATTATTCGCAGCGGCTATACATGCTAAAGGATAACTCCCTATCTTATTTACTATTGACCCATCTCGCAGTACGCTATCAATTCCGAGAAGAACGATATCAACTTTTTTGATGAACTTCCCCATCGCTGAATCTGTTATTAAATGCGTTTCAAAATTTGAAGACAATATTTCGGCGGTACGTCGCCCTTCAAGCAAAGGACGAGATTCTAAAATGTAAAAGGTAAAGTCATTTTTTATATTTTCTTTCAAATGCTTAATAATTGTAGTACTGTAAGAGATTAACATTACATTGAGTTTCCCTTCGAATCTATCTAAAAACGAATGAAACGATGAAGTTAAAGCCTTATCTATCCTTAATCTTTCTGCAGGAAATGTCTTTAATTTTTCTAAAAGTGTTTGTTTGCTGAAAAATTCCAAATCATGAATAAAATATCCAAGGGTATTGATTATAGGAGCCATACTTGGGCGAACGTTAAATAGATCTTTAGATAATTCAAATAAATCCTCTTTTATATCCATATTAGGATCTTTTATAGTATGAAGGTAGGCTTCTAAAATTTCAAGTGTGATTTCTATTAATTCACTCGCTCCAGAAGTTTTATCAGTTTTTAAATCATGTATCATGTGTAAAATGGTTTTGGGGGTTTTCACTTTATGAATCATAATGGGTTTTCACTTTATAATATAAAAAAAATTTGTTGTTAAAATAGAAATAGTAAGAACATAAATATATAATTTCAGAGAGAAAATTTTTCCAAAAAAAGTTTAAGTTTTAAATTATTCGTTTATAGAGAGACTATCCGCTATTATAATATAATTTTCTTAATTTTTCAATTTTAGATTTTTATAAACTATTAAATTCATGGTTAATTTTATAGCATTAATGACGCCATCTAAAACTTTTAACTTAAATGTTAAAGATATTTCGTTTATTAACAATATTCAGTCAATGGCAGTTGTAGGACCTTCAAAGAAACGAAACTATTTTTTCCTTAGGAATCACCAAGAAAATTTTAAGGGAGATCTCTATGCTGTCCATCATAAAGTCAAAGAAATCCCTAATTTTCCCTCAGAAAACGTTTATTCTTCTATTAAAGACATTCCTGGAAAAGTTGATTTTGCTTTTATTACAGTACCCGCGTTACAAGTATTAGATGTCATCGATGATTGTGTGGAGAAAGGTGTTAGATTAGTCAACATCTTTACAGCAGAGTTTTCCGACGCAGGAACTGAAGAGGGTTATCTTTTAGAGAAGGAATTAGTTAAATGCGCCCAAAATAAAGTTAGAATTCTTGGACCTAATGGGATGGGGATGTTTTACCCCAAATTAGGCATAGCTTGGCGTTCAAAATTCCCAACGGCTCCTGGAAATATCGGGTTTATAGGCCAGTCAGGAGGAGTATGTAATATTGCTATCTATACTGCGAAAGAAATGGGTATTAATTTTTCCAAAGTATTCTCATTTGGGAACGGAGCAGATTTAGACTTCATAGACATTTTACATTTTTTAAGCAACGACGATGAAACTGACTTGATTTTGTGTTATTTAGAAGGAATTAAAGAAAATCGAGGAGATGATTTAAGACAAGTTCTTGCTTATAACAAAAAGCCTATTGTAGTTTTAAAAGGTGGAAAATCCGAAAGTGGGTCGCTAGCAGTTAAGACTCATACAGCTTCTCTCTCGGGTAATACTCAAATTTGGAGTTCTATTTTCAAACAACATAATCTTATCGAAGTTGAAACATTAGAACAATTAATGCATACTGCGCGGTTAATAGACTTCTATGGAATTAATGAATTAGAAAATATAGCTGTTTTCAGTTTAAGTGGCGGTTATGGGGTTATCTTAGTTGATCTAATTCAAAAGTATGGAATGAATGTACCACAATTTAGCCCTAAAATTCAAGAACAATTGGATAAAAAATTCATTATTCGTGGTACAAGTTCTAAAAACCCTTTAGATGTAGCAGCGCAACTATTTTACAGTCAAAGCATTAAGGAAATAATTGATCTTGCTTTATCCGACGAAAATATCGACGCCCTAATTATGGACCTTCCAAGTTGGTATTTTGATCCCGAGTATTCCATAACATCAGCTGAAAACTTTGAAGTCGATATGCTTGAGGCTTTTAATTCAGGACATAAACATAATAAACCATTAATTCCAATTTTAGAGAGTGCCCACCGTCCCGATCAAAGGCATCGCATTTCTAGGCTATTAGCAAAAAAGAGAGTACCCGTATTTGGAGATCCTCTTGAATTCATTCCTTTATTACCTAAAATTACTAATTATAGGAGAAAATTAAAGATTTAAGAATATTTTAAGATTTTTAGTATATATCTTTCATAGAAAATAATAATAAAAAAAAAAGTTAATTAAAATTTCTAAAAGTACAGTTATGTAAAGAAATTTCTCCAACGCCCATATCTTTCAGTAAGCTGTGCTTCGAAAGAATATGAGGAATTGAATGTGTGTTCATATCCGGGTTGGTTAGCAACCACCATTATATTAATGGTCTCAAGAACATTGTCGAGACCGATTAATACTAGGTCTTCATATCCTTCTTCGGTGTCTTCATCGAGATCCATTGAAAATATATCATATTCAATAGGAGCCGCTCCGTATGTATTAACAATTTCGATAAAATTTACCTCAAAATTATTATAAGCAAACTCATCGTTTCTATGCCATCCCATATTCACAGTCCAGCTAGGATCAGCCTCTTCAACATCGTAGAGATAATTCATTTCGGGTATGGCAATGTCGTCAATATACCATCCTGAGCCAAGTACAAATCCATCAGACCAATAGGTAAAGTACAACTCTATATTGTGGCCCGCAAAAGGTGTAAGATCCATTTCTTCTGTGTACATACCACCACTATCGCCTGTAAATGCGTTCCATCTCCCTGCATCATAGTAAGTTAATGGTTCAACATCTTCTGGACAATTGGGATTGTTATTATCTTCTGCATTAGGAAGAGTTGAGACAGTCTTAAGTCCTGAAAGGGTATACCATTCATCAGCATCAATATCATAAACTTCTACATATCCATAATCCCAATCTGCCTCAATCGAAAAGGAGTTCCAGAAATTCAATGTTGCTCCCGCTTCTGGTATTTCAAAATTATGACCCAGTCTAAACCATGACCATTCTGTTCCGCCTGAATACCAATTAAAAATACCATTTGGCAAAGCGCCACAGAAATCATCGCCGTCAAAAGTAAAGTCCACTAATGCTAATCCATTCTTGGTGAATTCTACATAGTTCACTACATAGGAGTAGCAATTACCATAACCATATGGAGCACCATAATGGGGATAATTATTTACCAACCAGTCAAAATCTTTTCGATATGAGGTCTCCCAATATTCCATAACAGAAGGTATATCCCAACCAGCTGAATCGGCAGAAGGAATGTCCAACTCGTAATAACCATAAATTCCGCCTTCAATATCTACGTTATCCAAGTAGTTAGCGATTGCCCAATCTTGGAATATATCATCGAATGTTTTTTCTGTACGACCTACAAGTACGTTGTTCCAGCCCTCTATTCCGTTTGCCGGTTCATGAACAAGATCCCATATCAACGATTCAGTTCCACCATAATGTTCATACATATAGTATGTCCACAGGAACGAGGCTCCGTAGTCAGATAAATAACCTTCCCAAATTGTCAATGGCGTATCCCAGAACCAAAATAGATACTCTGATATATGTCCTGGTGAGAAACCATATCCACAAAGCCACTCAGCCAAAGTTGCACAGCCTTCATCTACCCAAGATAATTCGTCAGGATCTACATCATAATGGACAAGGTGTTGAAATTCATGAGCAAATGTACCTTCGTATTGATTTGGTAAAGGTGTTAAATGTTTATATGGGGATGGAAGTATTGGGTCATCTCCAAGACGTCTCCACCACTGATATGTGTCCATATGGAATATGTTTGCATCATTGAGTTCACTAATATAAGACCAGAAGTATCCCATTATGAACCAAGGGGCAGTTTCAGGATCATAGAAGAGTCCATCACGAATGTTGAATATTAAAATCTGAATCTTTCCATCTTCTAGAGGACCCGTGCGATTAGCATATTCACCGAAGTTGGAAACAACAGTGTCGTGTATACCGTTTTCTTGATCAAATTCCTCTATAATGTATTCTAAATTCTCATAAGTTATCCAATCATGATAGCCCGGCTCCAAATAATACCCTTCAGAGAGTTTCTCATAATCGTTTGGTATGCCTTCATAAGTCCATGGGTAAGCAAAATACCAAATATCTCCCTGACCATATCCCTTATTACCAGAATCCTCATAATAATCGTAGTAATCACCTTCCCATATTTCGGGAGACAATCCAATCCAGATGTTAGCATTCTCACCTTCTAAGACACACTCGAAATCTTGATCGAAAGTTCCACCCATATAATCATCAAAAACACTTACAGTCCATGTGTTTCCTGTATCAACTGTTAATCCCTCGTAGGACACGCCTTTAAGATTTGGTGTGCCACTTACTCCCTCTAAATCCCATATTTTATCATAGTTTGGAACCTCAGTAGTATCTGCTCTGACAGGAAATATCATTGAAAGGCTAGGAACACTTAAAAAAGCGAAGATCATTAAAATTGTATATAGTTTTTTTCTCATTTTTTTCACGTAAAGTTATGTGTTATAGAACTTAAAATAATATAGATAAAAAGAAATCGGGTATAACATTTCCCCATTGACACTTTTGTAAAAGATAATGACGTCTTCAAACTAAAAAGTTAAGAATAGCTTTAAGATTTTAAAGTGTTTTGATAAATTTCCTAAAATATTTGGGGACTTTTATATTCGCCAAAAACTTCTCTCAAGACGCTACAAATTTCTTCTATTGTAGCATAGGTTTTAACTACTTCAATCATGATTGGCATAATATTCTCAGCAGATTCAGCCACTTTTTTCAATTCAGCTAGTTTAGTTTCAACTAATATAGCATCTCGACTTTTTTTTAATTCGCTGAGAGACGATATAATTTTTAGTTCCTCGTCAATATCGTGTTTAAAGGTTTTTATATTACACTCTTCTTCAGTACAATAAATATTTACACCAATTACTTGATTAATTCCCGCTTCTATTTTCTTCTGTTCGCGGTATGCATTATTTTGAATTTCCCGTTGAATGAATCCACTCTCAATGGCAGTAGATATTCCTCCCATTGCGTCAATTCTTTCAATATATTCTAAAGCTTTTTCTTCTAATTTTGAAGTTAAGTACTCGATATAATAAGAACCCCCTAATGGATCAACAACATCGGTAACTCCCGATTCATGCGCAAGAACTTGTTGAGTTCTTAAGGATAATCTCACAGAGTCTTCTGTTGGAATTGCTAAAGCCTCGTCTGCACCACAGGTGTGAAGCGATTGCGTCCCCCCTAGAATTGCTGCTAGCGCTTGAAGGGT
>JAUWNA010000388.1 GCA_030612905.1 Promethearchaeota archaeon | reverse complement strand
GCGAGAATATCTACATTTTAAGGAACCAATAAAAAGATAAAATTATAACTCAGTTTTGCTATTTGGAAAAAAAATGAAAATTTTAAATTTTATGAGATTCTCGAGCGATTATTTCGTCTTGTAATTCTTTCCCTATAGCATTGAAGTAAGCATTATAACCTGTAATTCGAACTAAGAGATTAGTATAATTTTCTGGATGTTTTTGAGCGTCTTTTAGCATCTCTACATCAAGCATGTTTATTTGCAAGCATGTACCACCATTTTCAACGTAACCTTTCAAATAAGATTTAAATTTTTCTTTATTTTCTGGGTCTTTAAGTATTGTCGGATTAAATGTAATTGTATGACTGCTTCCGTTTGGCAAGTAATTAATATATTCTCCACTTTCCGTTTTACCCCCCAGAACCACACCCACAGAATTTGTTACGGCGGTTGGTCCTTTAAGATCTGCTCCATTTGAAGGACAAATTGCGTTAGATAGAAATGTCCCCTTATTTCGGCCGTTTGGGGTAGCGACTGTAAATCCCGCGTCAGCACCGGCCCAATAATTCCAAGATAGCATTCCCGGTCTAAATTGATAATTCGTAGACGTTTTGTACTTCCAAGTTTCGTCAGACCATACTTTCATTATCTTTCTTGCCAGCTCGTCAGCATCGTCAACATCATTTCCGTATTTGGGCGCTCTATTTTTTAACATCGTTTGGATAACAGCAAATTCTTCCCCTTCGAAATCGTTAATGAGAGCGTCCTTAATTTGATTAATGGTGTATTTATTATCATCGTAGACAAATTTCTTAATTGCTAGTAAAGAATCAACTGTTGTGGCAAATCCAACCCCCTCAACTGTTATAAACCTTAATTCAGGACCGCCTCTTCTAATATCTAATCCTTTTTCAATACACCCTCGAACTAAAGTAGATAAATATGGCGTGGGCACGAATTCAGCTCTAATGTCTTCGGTTAAATTATATGTATCTACAGTATATTTAATTAGAAATTCAATTTGTTTTTTCCAAGCGGTCCAAACATCGTCCCAAGTCTGAAAGTCTTCGGAGTTTCCAGTTTTTGGTCCTATTTGTTGACCAGTTTTAGTAGCAACATCATTACCGGGCATATTCTTTCCGTTCCAAAGAGTTAATTCGATACTCTTTGTCAAATTTGGGTTACAATTTACTGTGCCCGATCGATCGTTTCCTTGCATCGTATTTTCTAAGCACCCAACACAAGCGTAATTCCAAGCCTCTTCGGGTGGGATTCCCTCTGCTATCATTCCAGCGATGCTCCTCTCGTCGAAATTTATGAGGAATGGTGCTCCTTGCGATCGAGATACCATCTCAACTATAATATTCAATAACTTCTCGGGTGAGTTTCTATGTAGCCGAACATTAGGTTTTGGCTCTAAAATAGGCGACCATTCGTCTACGACTTCCAAAATTGTATATGTTAATTCGTTGGTTAAGTCTTCACCGTTAGATCCACAACCACTAAGCGTCATTAATTGTCCGAAGGCTGAAGTAATACCTTGCTTTCCCACCATTATTTGGGCATCGTACGCAGAGTTGCAATGAAACCAGAAACTTCCTAAAATGTCTTTCGCAAACTCCTTAGAGATAGTTTTCTCATCAACGACATCTTTTTTGTATAAATGCCAAAGATGCAAATCTGTCCGACCAAAAGATATACCTGGGCCAGGATACGATTCTTCCGCCATGATTAACATATGGGTTAACCAAATTGCTTGAACCCCTTGCCAAAAGGTTTCTGCCGGCTCCCAAGGGACTTTTTCGAGATTTTTTGCCATTTTTTCGAGTTCTTCTACTCTCTCTGACGATGACGCAGTTTCTTTAAGCCTTCTACATTCTTCGGCGTACTTCTCCGCTAATTTTCTTGGGACTTCCGCAGCTTTCTTCATTGCTCGTAATTCTTGGCCTTTAGGACCCCTTTTCTCGCGTTCGTTTAATTGGTCGTATTGTGCTTCTGCTTTTTCGTAAATGTACTTGAAGCCTTTTTTAATTATTGTTTCGTGATCTGGGATGAGATGACCAGCTGTAGCTCCTACATTTCCAAATCCAGACTTATGATATTTAAAAAATTTATGTCTAACATTCAGATTATTTTTCCAGTATCTTTTTGTTTCTTTTTTTGTTAGACAGTTACTCAATTGAGTGTTAAATCTACCTCCTGCAATTAAATCGTTTTCAGAAATAATTTCGTGAGGAATATAATTAAGCATAACCTCTTCAAAAAAGAGTATTTTACGTTCGGGTAAGGATAACTCCCAGAAATTTTCGGGTAATTTAACAGGTAATGCCATGGATCTTAGAGACCCCTCAAAAACGCCCTTTCCCTTATTACCAATGTAAAAGTGAACTTCGGGGGCAACATAATAATCTGTTTCTTTCCATATTATATCCCAATCTGTCCCAGTAGTATAAGGCATGTATTGATTGTTCCATTCGCGCTCAACACCCTTAAAGAAATAGTCTCTTAACCACTTTGACCTTGGAGATAGGTGGTGAGGTTCAGCTATATGATATTTTGGCCCTTCTTTCTTAATTTCGGATTTATTATCTAAATCACTCATTTTTAATGGCTCCTTAGAATTTTTTATTATTAAAAAATATAAAGTTTAACTTTGTGGTAATCCTTGTTTAAAGTAAATTCAGACTCAATTATAAATTTTCAAGTTATTTCATATAAGAGGGTATTTAAATTATTTCTTACACATTTCAATTTAGGTTATTTTTAATTTCCTTTAGTAATTTCAATAAAATTATTAATTTATTTTACACAAACATCGTTAAGACTCCAAAAGAATGAAATATTTATTTTGAATTTAAGATTGAAAATTTTTGTTTTAATATAAAATAGAAAAAAGTTTTAATTAAATTACAAATCATTAAAATATAAAGAAGGTATAAGGTTTTGTTATATGGAATTAAAAGAGTACAAATGTGAGGTTTTAATAATAGGGTCAGGCCCAGCAGGATTAAGTGCGGGAGTTTATTGTGGTAGAGCAAACAGAAGCACTATTATATTAGACGGAAAAGAGCCTTCTGCTTTAGAGAAAACGAAAGAGATACAAAATTGGTTGGGAGAGGCAGATATTGGAGGG
>JAUWNA010000401.1 GCA_030612905.1 Promethearchaeota archaeon | reverse complement strand
GTTCCTTTTTCCTTCAATAAAGCCAAAATTTCTTTATTCGCGTCAAATACAAATTTTCCTTCAAATATTCCCGCGTCTTTCGTGTAAACTCCTTTTATATCAACTGGAGTAAAAACTGGAATGTTATTTGCCACCCCTACCTCAAAATCTTAGGGTCCGTGACATGGTGCCGAGTGAACTAATCCAACGCCTTCCGAGGCCGAAACATATTCTTCCGATAGAAGGATGGTATGTACTGTGTCGCTTTGTTTTGCCAATTCTTTTTGAAACGGAACTTCGTCTAATAAGGGATGTATATATTTTTTACCCGCCAATTGCTCGCCGTAAAAGTCCTCTACAATTTTGTATTTGAAACCTAATTCTCCAGAGATTAAATGCGTAACGGAGGCTTTCGATAAAATCCAATATTCATTCAATTCTTCTAATCTAACTTTTACGTATTCAGCAATGGGATTCGCCATTATTGCTTCGTTTGCCACTAAAGTCCAGGGTGTAGTAGTCCAAATTATGAAATAAGTATCATCCATATCTGCCGATTTTATCTTTAGAAATAAACTTGTATCTATAACGTTTTTATAATCGTGTTCGTGTTTAGCAAGAGCAGTCGCGCACCTTGGACAACAATTTAACGGCCTAAAAAATTGGTACATTAAACCTTTTTCGTAAGCTTTTTTCAATGTCCACCATATTCCTTCGATATAACTGTTTTTAAAAGTTATGTAAGGATTATCCCAATCCCAGAAATAACAGCCCAACCGTTTGAATTGCTCGTTCATTACTAAAAGCCTTTCTTGAGCGTACTCTTTACATTTCTTTATAAATTTATCTACGCCATATTTCTGAATCTCCTGCTTATTCTTGATTCCGAGTATTTTTTCAATTTGAACTTCAATTGGAAGCCCGTGAGTATCATAGCCGGGGGTGTCAGTTACCTTAAAGCCTTTCATTCGCTTATAGTGAATTAGATAGTCTTTCAATATCTTATTCCAAGCTGTTCCAAGGTGAATTGACCCCGTAGTATAAGGTGGGCCGTCAATAAACCTCCAGACCTTCTTTCCTTCTTCTTTTTCTCTGATCAAGGAATAAACTTCTTCTTTCTTCCAAAAATCCAATATGTTCTCTTCTAATTTTATCAGATTCAATCTCTTTTCTAATGTTTCCACGAAAACCATCTTGATAACGTTGTAATTGTAAAATAAAATAATAATAAACTAAAAAATTTAACCAATTCACCAAGAAACAGACAAATTATAATGAATATTTTAAATAACGTTTATAAAATCATTCAAAAAGAAATATTCTCTTAATTCAGCATTATATAACGCTAGAAATGTCTAAAATTCTTTTAGCAAAAACTTTCTTAATAGTAGAAGTACAAATTCGAATTTTTTAAGAATTTTAGGAAAAAGTCAAAAAAAATTTCCTTAATGTTTCAATTACACCATACTAGGAGGGGGAATTTTAAGGCAGAAACCACATTTGCCAAAAGATTTAATAGTTTGCTGCCAACAGTGAAGATGATAATGTTTTTCACAATGTGGACATTCTGCATGACAATTATTTTCACCAGCAATTTTTTTACTACAGATAGGACACTCAATTTTATGGCATATAACACACGAAAGTACTGACACCTCAAAGATCTTCTTTGAAATCGAGTCAAATAAATCCACTAAATAACTAAATGGAGACCAATCCTCAAAGAAACTCTTAAATGAAGATTGAAGGTCGTTCTTTATTTTTTCGTGCATTTCTAAATCAAATTCGTTAAGAATTTTAATCGAGGGCACTTTCATGGGGTAATCAATAGGCAAATTGATCTGAAATTGGAAAGTTAAATCTTGAGTTTTCATCTTACCTTTCATATCCATTCTCAAAATTGACTCTGATGCATCGTATTCGATCTTTTTGTAGTGGTCCTTTAATAATTCTATTTCAAAATTTATTCTAGAGTTTTTATCTACCAACCAGGCGAGTTCCCTTATAACTTCAACAGGTTCAGATTCGCCCTCTATCCAGTTTTTATACGATTTCAATTCGGTCAATGGAGTCATAATAATTTGTTGTAATTGCGAAGATAAATCAATAATCGGAGGTTTAGGATAAGATTCAAGGTTTACGTCCAATAAATACTCTTTAAATCCGTACGTTACCAAATGAACTTGTAACTTGGTTACATCGTCAGAGTCTAAATCGCATTTATATTCGCCAAGAATCTTTTTTGACTCCTGCTCTATATCTTTTATAAAGTACAACTTGTTCTCTAATTCCCGCAAAATATCCACAATGTGAGGAGGTTTTTTAGAGTTCCAGTTTCTTAACACATCTAAAGTTTGATAAACATCGCCTATTAAATTGTGAGCTTCTTCCGGAACAATTACGGTCGGTTTTTCGGGATAATCGCTAAAATTAATCTGGATTATGAAAGTTTTCGTAAGAGTAATCGTCAGATAAATAGTTAAATCCCCTTTCTGCTGTGGATTTTCGTCGTATGCGTATTCTTGTTGAACTAAACCAATTTCGGTGGTTAGGGCAACGCTAGTTTGCTCGTGATCGGCAAAAAGCTCTGGTTGAGTTAATTCGGTAGTTTCTTGAGAGTCAAATTCGTCCAATTTTGTTGGCTCAGTTGTAGAACTGGTTTCTAGAGATGGGTCTTCGGATAGGATATCTTCTTCGGCTTCAGTAGGAGTGATGAATTGTTCGTATTCAAAATCAGGAGGATAAGCGTTCATATCAGGAGTTAAGTATTCTTCCGTTTCTATTTCTTTTTCTTTTTCGGTTTCCATTTCCCACGCTTTCAATTCCTCTTCATCTCTTTCTTGAATCGATTCTGCTTTAATTTGCTCAGAAGTTTCATCATCCTCGGATACCCGAGATGTAGGAGTGGATAGTAAATGTTCTTCTTTTTCCGATCCTCGCAACGCCTGCTGGATTTTTGTTTTAAGTTCAGCAATTATATCTACTACTGAAGAATTTGTTGTCCAATTATTA
>JAUWNA010000042.1 GCA_030612905.1 Promethearchaeota archaeon | reverse complement strand
TAACACAAGGACAATATTGTTTATTGGGAGAGTTATGAATCCCAAACTATAAGGTAAAATATTTAAGATCATTTCTGTTGAAAATAACGTCAAAAATGAGATCAGACATATAATATAAATAGGAGAAGGGGCTCCAAATGTGATATGCTGGTTTTCTTTCTGCTTGTTAAACATCATATTATTACAGTACAAAAGTACTATAAAAGTATTTACATAAAAAATAATTTAATTATTGATGTCTTTTACGATATTCTGAATATTCGTACAGAATTTTTAAACATTTAGGTGGAGCATCCCACAAATCAAAAATGGGTATATCATAGGATAGAAATTTCTGAAACCAAGAAAATCTGTAAGGAAATGGTCCACTAAAATAAACAGGAACCGAATATTTTTTCATTAGGCGCATAATCGGTTTTATAATAGCCCTATCTAACATAAGGCCCATATTTCTCACATTTTCGTCAACGACCATCCCTGAGTTTTCAATTGTTTCTATTACATCGTCGAAATCAAAAACGCCCCAAATAATTATTGAGTCAACTTCTCCCGATTTCATTAACATCTTTGGAAATTTGTAAAATATATTTAAAAAATTCACGTCGAAAGTAACATCAATAGGGTTGTTAGCGCTTGCAGTAAAAGGGATTAATTCGGAAAGCTCACCTTTTAGTTGTTTAGAAAATTCGGGCACCTCCAAACCATATAACTCGGATGATTTCGTCATCATAGAACCTGAACCACCTGAATCGGTAATTATCCCTACTCGATTACCTTTCATAAATATGTTATACTTTTGAGCAAAGGACAAAGTCCTTAAGTAATACAAGAAGTCTGATATAGAATTAGTAGAGATGATTCCAGCATCTTTAAAAACTGCGTCGTAAATCTTTTGATTGCCACCTAAAGAGCCCGTATGACTTTTGATCGCTCTATCTGCTGCTTTTGTTCCTCCCGTATAAATCGCAACTATTGGCTTTTTTGGAGTGATTTCTTTAACCAATTTAATGAATTCTTTTCCCCGTTTTATCTCTTCAATATATAGTCCGATTACACCTGTTTGAGGGTCGTCTTTGAAATATTCTAAAAAATCTACCATATCGATATTTCTTTCGTTACCGACAGAAAGCGATTTACCTATTCTAACACCCATCTCCTTCGCATGCCAGAAAGTTTGGGCAGCAATTGTTCCTGATTGACTTATAATCGAAATATTTCCCCGTTCAGGTATCGCATAAGGCCAAAAAGTGTTAAAATAAGCTTCTTTTTTCTCAGGAAATCCATACCACCCGTTATATATTCCAAGACAGTTAGGACCAACAAATCTCATATTGTATTTTTTTGAAATTTCGTCAATTTTTTTAGATAGTTCTATTCCATCTTTTCCAATCTCTCTGAAACCACCAGAAGTTATTAAAAGGTTTTTAATCCCCTTTTCTCCGCATTCTTCCATAACTTGAGGTACTACTCTCGTAGGTAGTATAAGAAAAGCAAGATCAGGTACTACGGGTAAATCTTTTACGGATTTATAAGCTTTATAACCCTGAACTTCATCCAGTCTAGGATGAACTGGGTAAATATTGCCATTAAATCCGCCACCAGCGATAATGTTTCGAAGCTGCATCGAACCCATCGTAGTTAGCAAATTATTATTGGCTCCAAAAATTGCTAAACTCTTTGGATTTAATATTTTATAAAGAAAGTGATCTTTATATGGTTCAAAATTATTAGATTCGGTCAAATTCTTATCCAAATTTTATAATATCCTAATTAAATGAAAACGAATAATATAATAAATTAATCTAAGAATTTGAATTTTATTATACAAGATTTTAAAAAAGGTTTTTTAAGCTTCAGATTAATTTTTTCCTGTTAACCCGAAACCTCCTAAGCCTCGAATATATCACATAATAAATTAGAGGGAAGTTCAAATCAATATACTTTTTAAACTAGGAGACTTCTTTAAGTTTAATTTCCGCGGAATACCCGGGGATTACTCCCTCATAACTAACAATCTGCTTTTCCTTTAATTTTTTCAAGATTAACCTAACTCCTTCAAATTCCTCTTGGCAAAGCGTTTGTAATTCCTTGTAGTTAAGGTCCCCACCGTTTTCTTTTAATTTCTCAATTATAAATTTTTCTTCTACTGAAAGATCAACCATAATATTAATTCAAATCCTAAGCATTTAAGTTTAAAGTTAAGTTAATTTTTTCCTGTTGACCCGAAACCTCCTAAACCTCGATCTGAATCCGGCAATTCGTTCTTTTCGGTAATTTCGTATTCATGTAACTTTCCAAGAATTATTTGGCATATTCTATCTCCTTTTTTTAATTGTACTTCTTTATTTGAAAGGTTAACAACTATAGCCATCCATTCGTTTCTATAACCAGAATCTATAGTACCAGGACTATTAACGATGGATATTCCCTCCCATAGCGCGAGGCCACTGCGGGGTACGACTTTAAAGTAATACCCTTCAGGGATAGCTGTAGCGAACCCTAGAGGGCACCCAATTCGTTCCAGGGGTTTTAGCATATAAGTGTCAGTGTCTAGCTCGATTAATTCTTTTTTACCGTTTTCATTAACAATTTGTTTAAAACCACTAATTCGAGCGTCCGCGCCAGCATCTCCTTTTTTTGAAATTATGGGAAGCGTAGCGTCCTTATTGGTTTTTTTGAAAGGTATAATCAATTTGTCTGTTTCATCTGTTTGTTTCATAAAGTTCTAATATTTCAGAACATAAAAAAGAGTTTTTATTAAAGATTAATTAAAATAAAACTGAAAAGAAAAAATATTATAAAACCATTAATCATTAACAGAACTATCATGATTGTTATCGATAGATACGATCCTCGATTAGATCGAGAGGCACTTAAAGAAATTTTTGAAGATTTTGTTGAAAATAAGTCTTACTTTTTCTCACATTGGCAAAAATTTGAACAAGAGCTAAATAAAAGAGTATTAGACCTTCAATATAGAAATTCTATGGTGGTTGCCAAAGAGGATGGGAAAATTGTTGGTTGGGGAACATACACTTCTTATAGGGATTATTTAGGCAACGATCGAGCAATTATTCATCAAATATTGACTAAAAAGGAAGATTCTTACAAAAAAGGAATTGAGGAACAATTAATTAGAGAACTACAGCTATACATAAAGAAAACCCTTAAATTAGATAAAGTGTATTACATCTGTCCGGATTCAGACGGTGCCTTAAGAAGTGTTTTCATGAAAGTTGGTATTAAAAAATCTAAAAATTTTTGGTACGAAAATGAGATTTAAGTGAAAAAAAATTGACTGACAACAGAGAAATCCTTGAAGAAGCAAAAGAATTAGTAGATAACGAAGATTTCGAAGATGGTATAAAAATTTTAGAGGATCTATTCAATAAAAAACCCGAGCTCGAAATTAAGAAAAACCTTATTGACGCCCTGTTTACTTACGGAGGTTATCTTAACGATTATTACGTTTTAGAGTATGAAAAAGCGATTAAAAATTTTAAAAGAATAATAAAGATCGACCCCCAGAATTATAGAGCGCATTATAACCTTGGAATCGCCTATTTTAACTTAGAACTATTTGAAGAAGCGTTGAACGCTTGTGAAACTGCGATCTCTATAAAACCGGATTATAAGCACTGCCATTATAACATTGGTCTAATCTACGAAGAAAAAGAAAATTTAGAAAAAGCCATGAAAGCCCACCAAAAAGCTTTAAAAATCGATCCCGATTTTGTCTACGCTAAACAAGCTCTTATGGCAATTAGACAGAAGCTAGATAACCTAAATGAAGCAGAAACCGAACCTAAAGAAAAGGTGAGCGTTATTGAACGATTAATAGCATTATTAAGCGTTTCAAAACGTATTAAGGTTGATATGATACAAGATCTACTCAAATTAGACAAAGAGACTCTAATAAAAGTTCTAATTGAGTGGGGACAAAATTATAACTTTGAATTAGATGGCGATTATCTTAACATAAATAAAGAATTTTTACCAAAACTAGTAGACAATCTAAATAAAAATGGTTTAGGGATTTAGCTAAACAGTGCTAAACGAATATTTCGCCCCAATCATTGACAACTATTATTGTAGAAGTTTTCTATTGATTGTGCAACATGTGATTAACACAACTAAGGTAATTATCCCCGCAATAATATACCATCCGTAAGAATCTATTAACTCTTCCATAACAATAACCAATCTTGATATATTTAAGTTAAGTTAGTATGAAAATCTAAACCATTTACCTTTTTAAAATTATATTTTTTAAAAAAATATATTTGAAATATGTCGTTAAATTAAAAAAAAAAAGAATTAATATCTTATCTTTCGATTTGGAAATTTACTTGAACCCTAACCCGATAAATCAACTTATCTTGATCTTCTTTAACCTTAACATCAGATTCGATGATTTGGATATTCCGTATGCCACGAAGTGATTTTTTGGCCTCGTCATAAGCAACCTTAACCGCGTCAGCCCAATTCTTGTCGGAAGTCGCCACTAGCTGAATACTTTTATATACTGTAATTTCAATTCACCTTACAAATTTTATTATTACGAAATTTATTGTAGAATTTATAGTAAGTCTAATTGTTATTGTTTAATATTTAAATATTTCTAGAATAAATAAGAAATATGAGCTTAAGAAGAGAACTAAATAGATTCTAATTTTGTAAGAAAATAAAAAAAGAAAAATTTACTTTTTAATAAATAGAATTTAATTAGGCATCGAGGTTTTCAAGGATTGTAGCGACGCCTTGTCCGCCACCACAACACGCGTTTGCTACGCCGTACTTAGCTTTTTTATCCTTTAGGATTCGAGCTAGAGTTCCTGGTAATCTTACCATCGTAGAGCCTAGCGGATGGCCAATTGCAGTGGAACCACCCATGACATTTACCTTTTCTTCAGGAATATTAAAATGTTTCATACAATTTAATGCAACAATGCAGAAAGCTTCGTTAATTTCCCAGTAATCGATATCATCAGCAGTTAATCCAGCGTTCTTTAATGCCATCTCCGTTGCAGGAACAGGACCACGCCCCATGACGCTAGGGTCTACTCCAGCCCATCCAAGTGAAACTATCTTAGCCATCGGTTCAAGTCCTCGCTTTTTAGCCTCTTCAGCAGACATTACAATGCAAGCTGTAGCCCCGGCATTCAGAGGTGAAGAGTTCCCAGCAGTTATTACTCCTTCAGAAGTTCCTTCTCTCTCTTTATAGCCAGCTCTGCCTCCATTTTTCTTTAGGAAATAAGGTTTTGATAACCTTCGCAATCCCGCAACACTTTCTAAAGTTGATTTTCTCGCGGCCATATCTTTATCTACCATTAATGGTTCTTCTACATTGCCAGCAACATGACCTTCAATTGGGATAATTTCTCCTTTAAACCAACCTGCTTCTTGATTTTTAACCGTTAAATTATGAGCTCTCACTCCGAATTTGTCCAAGTCTTCTTTAGTGAAAGCAGGCACCTCTTGTTCGTATAATTTTTGAGCTGTTTGTAACATGTTAATTGTTGTCATTAAATCGTATTTAGGTCTATACCATTCACTCTTTTTATTAATCATTTTCAGATTTGGGTTAATGTGGTTATTCTGCATATCGACCCGAGTCATGTGTTCAACGCCTGTAGCCATACAAATTTTACTATATCCCGTCATAATCTCCATAATTCCAATATGCATTCCACTACCAGCTGATCCACATTGTCTATCTACAAACATAGCAGGTACTTCGTAAGGAAAGTCTGCTAAGAACATTGGAAGCCTGCCTCCATAAGCCCAATTCTCCCAGACGCCCATAGCAGATCCAACAGTGAACTCGTCTATGTCCTTCTTTTCGATTCCTTTATCCGCTAATCTTCCATCGAAAAATTTCATTAACAATTTAGCAAGAAGTTCATCGCCTCTAATTTCACCAAATACGTCTCTTTCTGGTTGTTTTGGCCTGGATCGCGAAAAAGCTGTTCGCGCATAATCAATTAACCATACTTCTTTTAATTCCATATTTATAATTCACTCAAATTTTTAAGATTATTTTTATATTATTTTCAATTGATATTAATTTAAATAAAATAAAAAAAAAATAAGTTGTGTTAAAAACAAAATTTGATTATTTATCAATATTTTCCAATAAAACGGCTACTCCTTGACCGCCACCACAACACGCGTTAGCTATTCCATATTTTGCGTTTTTATCTTTTAAGATGCGAGATACAGTACCGATTAAGCGGCACATTGTAGCACCCAATGGATGACCAATTGCAGTAGAGCCACCTTTAATATTTACTTTTTCTTCAGGAATACCAAGTTTATCCATGCAATTTAATGCCACTATACAAAAAGCTTCGTTAATCTCCCAAAAATCTATATCATCAGCGGTTAATCCAGCATGTTTTAGCGCCATTTCTGAGGCAGGAACAGGTCCTCGTCCCATAACTGTAGGATCTACACCTGCAAATCCAATAGAAACAACTTTTGCTAAAGGATTTATACCTCTTTTTTGAGCCTCTTTAGCATTCATCAAGACACATGCTGTAGCTCCCGCATTTAAAGGAGAAGCATTCCCTGCAGTGATTACACCATCCTTACTACCTACAAATTCCATATAGCCTTTTCGACCAAGTTCTTGCCCGGTTGCTGTTTTTTTAATGTAGAAAGGTTTGGAAACAGCCCTTAACTTAGCAACAGATTCAAGAGTTGATTTTCTTGCTGCCATGTCTCTATCAACCATCATTGGTTCTTCAGTATTTCCTTCTACATGGCCTTCAATTGGAATAATCTCTCCTCCATTAACACCTGAGGTAAACCATTTTTCTTCTTGGCTTTTAATAGTTAAATTATGTGCTCTTACTCCAAATTTATCCATATCTTCCTTTGTAAATTTTGGGATTTCCTGTTCGAATAATTTTTGTGCCGTAGCCAACATATCTGTTGATACAAGTACATCGTATTTACCTTTTCGTGCATATTCTGGTATATAGAAAGGTGAGTCTTTACTAGCAATTGCGAGGTTGGGCTTAATCCATTGGTTTGTTATGCCCATAGGGACTCGCGTGAGATGTTCAATACCTGTTGATAAAACACATTTACTATAACCCATTGCAATTTCCAAAAATCCTAAGTTAAACCCTGCTGCTGCTGATCCACATGCCTTATCTAAAAATACACAAGATGTTCTTTCATCCATATCTACATAATAAGTAGGAAGTTTACCTCCATAAGTCCAGTGTTCTCCTACCCCAAAAGAACATCCAATCGTAAATTCATCTATATCTTTCTTTTCAATGCTTTTGTCTGCCAATCTATTTTCAAACATGTTTTTCAGTAAGAGTACAAGAAGCTCATCTCCTTTAATTTCCCCGAATACATCTCTTTCTGGTTGAGCAGGTCTTGATCTTGAAAATGCAGTTCGCGCGTAATCGACTAACCATACATCATTTAATTCCATATTTATAATTCCCTCAAATTTTTAAGATTTTTTAATATTTGATTTTCAATAAATTTTTGATGTTAATTTATGAAAAGATTTAAAAATATATTAAAGTTTTTGATAAAATTGTTTTTGAACCCTAACAATGAAATGGTTCTTTTTGATAATTTAGCCAAAAAATTATTAAGAATTTATTAGTATTATTTTTATTTTTAGGAGATTTAGATTAAATATGCCAGATACAAACATAGATAATAATAAAATAACTTTAGTTTCAATTATTGCGGGTAGTACTTCAGATAAAGATGTATATGAAAAAGCAGAGAAGGTTTTAAAAGAAAACAAAATAACTTTCGAGCTTCAAATTATATCTGCTCACCGAGATCCCGAAAAATTAGACGAATATTTAAAATCGTGTCAATCCTTAGTATATATTGCTGTGGCGGGATTGTCAGCGGCTTTACCAGGTGTAATTGCATCTAAAACTAACAAGCCCGTTATTGGTGTACCCGTTAGTGCCAAATTAGGCGGACTAGATGCGTTATTGTCTATCGTACAAATGCCCCCAAGAGTTCCTGTTGCTTGCGTAGGAATAGATAGGGGCGAGAATGCTGCTTATTTGGCGATCAGAATTCTTAATTTGTTAAAAAAATAAAATCTTGGTGAGACTTATGAGTGATGATTTAATTGAAATAGGCAAAAAAAACGCTGCGTTTAGAGCAGTCGAAGAAAACATCAAAAAGGGCATGATTTTGGGAATTGGAAGTGGCTCTACAGTTGTATATGCCGTCAAAAAAATAGCGGAGATCAATAAAACAGAGGATTTGAACTTGAAGTGCATCCCAACTTCTTTTCAGTCTCGTCAATTAATAGTAGAAAATGGACTGACTCTCGTTACTTTAGATCAGTACCCTGAAATTGACTTAGATATTGATGGTGCTGATGAAATTGATAAGGCATTAAATTTAATTAAGGGAGGTGGCGGGTGTTTGGTCAGAGAGAAGATTGTTGCTTCATCATCAAAAAAATTAGTAATTATCGTAGATTATCGCAAAAAGTCAGAAAAATTAGGAGAGAATTGGAACAAGGGAGTACCAATCGAAGTTATTCCTTTTGGATATGTTCCAATTTTGAAAAAGTTAGAAAGATTAGGAGGTACACCGAAACTAAGGATGGCCCAAGCAAAAGCAGGTCCTTTAGTAACCGATAATGGTAATTTTATCATTGATGTTGATTTTGGTATCATAGATTCTCCATCTGATATTGATTTTAAGATTTCTCAGATTCCTGGTGTCGTTGATACAGGATTTTTCATAGGAATGACATCTAAAGCGTATATAGGACAAAAAGATGGAAAAGTTATTGTTTTACAATAAAATACGATGAAAAAGATTGCTGTTGCTGTTCATGCAAACTTAAATTTTAATCTTGATCCTCTTGAGGGTTTAGTAGGGCTTGATTACATACATATTGATGTTGCGGATGGAAAGTTTACACCAGTAATTAACCTTGATTTGGACTTATTTAGAATATTAAAGGAGAGATTTAATATTCCTATCATCGCCCATTTGATGGTAAACAATCCCATTGATTATATTGATAAAATTATTGATTATGTTCATATCTTTACTTTTCATTACGAAATAACGGGAGATAAAAAAGCGTTAATAAATGAACTGAAGAATAGGAAGAAAAAAGTGGGCTTAGCAATCGATCCAGATACAACAATTGTAGAAATAACGCCTTACTTGGATTTAGTTGACTTAGTTTTAGTAATGTCAGTTTATCCAGGTGGGTCTGGTCAAAAATTCATCCCATATTCAATTGAAAAGGTAAACCAGCTAACTATACTTAAGAAAAAGTATGCTTTTCTTGTTGATATAGATGGGGGAATAAATCTTAAAAACGCTAACCAGTTAAATGTCGATATATTAAGCAGTACGAGTACTATTTTAAATGCAAAGGACCCCAATCGGGTTATAGATTTATTAAAGCATTCCGATTACTAAAACTTGAACAACAAAAAAGATTAAAAAAAATTATTCTTGACTTTTTAAAGGTTTACCGCAACTAGGGCAAAAGCTTCTTGGCGTAGTTAATTGAAACCCACAATAAGGACAATAATATACTGATTTATGAGTGAAATCATATGTTTCTTGTGAAGGAACATCTTCATAATCTTGGTGGTAATATCCTTCAAAAGGAGTCGATATACGAGACTTTTTCTTCTTTCTAACAAAATTAACTAAAAGTAAAACGCCACCAATTATTCCAAGCACTACTACAACACCGATAATAATTAGTACCAATATTAATTCAATATTCGAAGGTTGAATCAACAAAACCGTTAAGAAATCTTCTGACGCTCCTTCGCTATCAAAAGCCGTGATCGTTAGGATTGCTAAATAACCATCTTGAGCGTTATTATCATATTGAGATGTAGTTGAAAGCTTTCTCGTTCCAGTAATGGAAGAGAATTCCATTGTAAATGGAATTTCGAATATTCCATAGTGAGTATTCGAAGCTGGTTTATATTCTAATTCAGAAAGAACAAAGTTCTTTGAATTAATCGGTACAATTGTATTGTCCTCTGAAATTGAGGCGATAAAAAGGTTTACTGATACCCTCATTTTTGAGCTATCTTGATCCTCATAACTCACAGAATCAGTGAGGTTTATAATAAATTCAAGCTGGCACCCTTGGCCTACCAAATTGACTAGTAAA
>JAUWNA010000534.1 GCA_030612905.1 Promethearchaeota archaeon | reverse complement strand
GATTATTATCTCGTTTGGTACAACGAAGGTGTATCTGCAGTTAATGTTAACTTTACAATTGATTACTCTGCGGCTAATGTGGTAGATCTAACGGAAGCAGATTTTTATCTTGAAGGCGTAGATTCAATACCTCAAAATACTTTTACGATTCCGAACGATGGAAATTGGTATTTTTTCGTTTACTTTGATCCTATGTTATCTCCAGAAGAAACTACGACCATTACTTTTGATGTATCTTACGATACTGGAGTTACTTCTGCTGATAGATGGGTAAGTATTCAACCTATTTTGATTACAATTATCGTGGTTGCTGGTATCGTGATTGTTGCCGCCCTCATTGCTCGAAGTGGACAAAAGAAATTGAAATCGAAACCATCGAAGCCATTATCTAAAGCAATTCCTGCAAAAAAGCCTGTAAAAGCAGCTAAATCGTCAACTTCTAAGTGTATGCGC
This sequence comes from Promethearchaeota archaeon, assembly GCA_030612905.1. Taxonomy (GTDB): domain Archaea; phylum Asgardarchaeota; class Lokiarchaeia; order Sigyniarchaeales; family SOKP01; genus SOKP01. The sequence goes on along the minus strand of JAUWNA010000534.1, from coordinate 1,614 downwards.
TGTGGCTCTGTAGTCCGAAAAGACGCTCACTTCTGCCCGAACTGCGGAGGCAAAATTGAAGGTAGAAGTATTGGAACTCCTTCAAAAGTTACCCCCGCTAATTCTAAATCGTGTTCTTTATGTGGGAGTAAACTATCAACTAGTGATAAATTCTGTAAATGGTGTGGGACTGAGATAGAGTCGTAAATCCTTAAATTCTCAAAAATCAAAACCAAAATTCTTAAATTTTTACTTCTTTTTTTTTTATTTAAAGCCATAAAATATTGTTAATTGCTTTATTAAAATGTTAAAGTTGTTTTTGAGCTTATGTTTTAAATTTAAGTTGAGAAGTATTTTTTCATGGAGTATAATATTTAGCATCGTAACTTTTTTTTTAATAAGGACAGAGGTAACCTTTGAGATTCCATGGTATTTTTTATTAATTTTTCTCGTTAAGATGGAACAGAGATCGATTAGCCAAATATACAAACAACTTGATTCAGAAATAAAGCAAATCCTATTTGAAGAGGAAACCGGTTATAAGCCTATAGTCAAGGGTAAATTGTTTTTTAAATATAAGGCTTGGTTAATGTTAAACGAGAGGAAAAGGGGAAATTATTTGTTTTAAAATTAGTAGGGACTAATTTATTTGATACGCGTGATTAATTAATTTAAAACAATAGAAAAAAGTTGTAAACGCTTTCATAGAGTTAAATATTATGAATCCTCTTAAAAAAGATTTATCTGAGCTAATAAAGAAAAAAGTTTATTTCTTTGATTTAGACGGTACCATATACATAGGAGACCAATTATTCGAGGGTGTTATCGAATTAATTGATATTTTGAAAAGAAAAGGTAAAAAATTCTTTTTTCTTTCGAACAATTCAAGTAAATCTACTTCAGATTATGTTAAAAAGTTAAACCATTTAAACCTAAACGTAACTCGTGAAAATTTAATACTATCTCAACACCCGACCATGGATTATCTAGAAAAGAAAAATTACGAAAAAATCTTTCTATTAGGTACAGAATCTCTCAAAAGAGAATTTCGCCAAGAAGGTTTTATTTTAACTGAAACCGATCCTGAAATCGTCGTTCTCGCTTTTGACCAAGAATTGACATATGAACGGTTAGTAAAAGCTTCGTACTTACTTCAGAACGACATACCTTATATTGCAACACATTTAGACGATAGATGCCCTACTAAAGAGGGGTATATTCCCGATGCTGGAGGAATAGCTGCTCTTCTATATAAAGCAACAGAAAGAATGCCAAAAGTTTTTGGAAAACCGAATAAAGAAATGCTTCTTTTCAAACTTGAGGAGCTTGGGGTCCATCCTAAAGATGCAGCAATGTTTGGAGATAGGTTATATACTGACATAAAAATGGGAATAGATGTCGGTGTGACAACTTGTTGCGTATTGTCTGGAGAAGCAACCTTAGAGATGATCGAAGAAAGCAAAACTTCTAAGCCAAATTTTATAATCGAAGGAATTTGGAATTTTTTAGAAGCTATAAAATAATTGTTTAAGGTTTAAGATAATCCACAATCTACTTATATCGAAAATTTTATTTTTAAAGGGAAATTAATATATCAAAAGCAGTATTCTAAAAATTTGCGGAATAAAGTAAAAA
>JAUWNA010000277.1 GCA_030612905.1 Promethearchaeota archaeon | reverse complement strand
ATAATTTCAAGCTTACCTCCCGCAATACCTCCAACAGGTATACGATATTGGTTTGATCTTCTATTATTTCTTTACGGTATTATCTCTTTAATGCTATCATTATACATAATTCCCTTAATTAGAGAAGAATTTCAGGAAGCTGTAGACACGGGAATAATTAAGCGTATGAAGAAAGGAACAAAAAAATTAGGAAGAAAAATGAAGAAAGGATACTTTAACTGGAGAGGAAAGTATGCGAAGGTTCAAATTCAAGATCAGATGACATTAGGAGAAGTCTTAGGTATTTGGAGAAATCAATTTGCAGTGTATTTGCTTATCCCAATTGCCATTGGCTCCCTTATCTTTACACCTATTACATTTATTTGCGTAGTCTTTTGGCTAAAAATAATTGTTTTTAATAAAGGCGAGCCTAAGTTTTATGAAAGAATAGCTTTGCTTATCTCCACGATTTGGATCACAACAATCGCATGTTTATCTTACACCTTCAAACTTGTATTCTTTACATCTATCGAGCCCTTTTTCTGGACTATTCAAGTGTTTTACTTAGTTGGAATTGTTATCTCCACCGGTATATTCATATATCAATTCATTAAACTTAAAGGAATAACAATAAAAAAAATTAAGGAAGAAATCCATGAAAGAAGAGCGGCAGATGATATTGAGGAAACAGATTAGGTTGAATAAATTTTTAAAAAAAATTAATTAATTCTATTTTTTTATTTTATTCTTTAAATTTTTTAGAAACCACTTCCTATTTATATTCAGATTTTAGATTATTGCCAACTATTTAAAAAAATCACCAATATTAGATATGCATTTTATTGAACGATTAATTCAGTCTATAAAGGATAAAAAAAGCGTAGTTTGTATGGGACTTGATCCCAGGATGGATAAGCAAGGCGAGATTCCTAAGTATTTAATAGATGAATTAAAAGATTCGAATAAAATAATACTAGAATTTAACAAAAATCTTATCGATCACACATCTGATTTAATCCCCGTTGTAAAACCGCAGATCGCATTTTACGAGAAATACGAGGCGTTAGCTGCGTTGAAAGAAACGATAAAATACGCCCATAAAAAAGATTTACTTGTCATTTTAGATTCAAAACGTAACGATATTGGTTCAACTTCGGAAGCGTACGCGTATTCCACGTTTAAAGTTTATAATGCTGACGCTTGTACACTAAACGCATACCTTGGATTTGATGGGATTAAACCCTATTTAAGTTATAAAGATAAAGGTTTATTTATCCTAGTAAAAACTTCAAACCCTAGTAGTAAAGATTTTCAAGATATCTTTAGCGCTAGGATTCTTAATGTTCCCGACTCTGATGTTGAAGTTATAGTAGATCATATAACCCTGGAAAGAAATTATATCCACATGGCAAAACTAGTTTCTAAGTGGGGCCAAAGCCTTGAACAAATTTCTAATTTTCATAATTTGGGAGTAGTAGTAGGAGCAACTTACCCACAAGAATTAAAAGCAATAAGGAAAATAGTCAAGAATTCCTATATATTAATACCGGGGTTTGGGGCTCAAGGTGCTAAAGCGAAAGAAATTAAACATGGATTTAACGATAATGGATTGGGGGGAATTGTAAACTCGTCAAGAGGGATAATATATTCATATAATAAAAAAGAAAAATTCTCTCCTGATAAGTATGGTGAAGCTGCGAGAGACGAAGTCATTGACATGCACAAAAAAATTAACAAAGAAGTTAATTTGTGAAAATAAATTATTAAATTCCCGTGGAACCTAAGAGAATGGATCCCATATTAACCATAATAAAGACGATTGGAAGGATTATTATCAATACTACGAATAACGAATGTTTAAGGCCAACTTGATGTATGACATTAATTATATTTAAGTCAATAAATGTACAAAGTATTATTATTGGGATGATTACTCCAGGGTCTCCATCGAACTTCCCTACAAATCCCAACAAAAACAAAGGAGAGCTAATAAGGAAAATTACTCCAAATTGAATTAGAAAACTTACCGCCACCCATTTCATTCTTGTTCTTTCTCGAGCTTTAGTTATTGTTAACCCGAACTTTAATAATAAGATATCCCCACCCGCAAAAACAGCCATAAGGATTAGAAGTATAGTCTCCTCATTTAGAGGTCCTCCCATTTGTAATAAATTTAATAACATATCTATCTCAATAGCCGTAGAAGTTTTATTTAAATTTGATTTAATCGAACTTTTTTTATTCAATTACTTAATTACTTAAAAAACACATAAAAGATTTTTAATTTAAAGTTAATTTTTTTAATCAGTTATTTTAAATTAGAATAAAATATTTAGATTCATAATAACAATAATTACAAATTATTGGAGGAAACTAACAAAAAGGAACAAAAGTGAATTATGCAATGGTAGAAACTAAAAATACAAATGATGAACCGAGAATCTTCGTGGCAGTATGCCAATGAGGTATTAATATTGCCGAAATTATCGATACAAAAGCTCTATCAGAATATTCAAAAACGCTTCCAAATGTAGTTGAAGCTTTAGATTACATTTCAATGTGCACACAAGGTGGAGCCGAATTCATTAAAGAAAAAATGATCGAGAACAACGCTAATAGGTTAGTTATGGCATCTTGCACCCCAATAACTCACGAACCTGTTTTTAAAAGCGTACTAGAATCTATGGGTTTGGACCCTTCTTACTTGGAATTCGTGAACATACGAGAACACTCGAGTTTTGTCCACAGACAAGATAAAATAGGGGCACAAAGAACCGCTGAGGATCTTATTCGGTCTGGTGTCGCTAGGGCTAGTGTTTTAGAAAAAATCCTAGTCAAAGAGGTAGATATCACTAAAAAGGCCTTAATTATCGGTGGTGGCGTGGCAGGACTAACAGCAGGAATAGATTTGGCCGATGAAGGTTTTGAAGTCCATTTGGTTGAGAAAAATCCGACAACTGGTGGAAAAATGGCTATGTTAGATCGAACATTTCCCACTGACGATTGTAGTATATGAATGCTTGGTCCTGTTATGCTCGAAGCAGCAAGAACCCCCGGGTTCAACGTACATACTTATAGTGAAGTGGAAGATGTTTCTGGATTTGTTGGAAACTTTGATGTTAAAATCCGTAAAAGGGCAAGGTACGTTAATAACGACTGCAATGGCTGCGGTGCTTGCTTTGACGTGTGTCCCGCTTACGGATACGAAGAATTTAACGAAGGAATGAACCCGAGAAAAGCAATTTACGTTTCCTTTGCTCAAGCAGTACCCTCGATGGCCCAAATTGATATGACGAGATGCATTAAATGTGAGTTGTGCAAAGGTGTTTGTGAAGTTAAAGCAATTGATTTTGATCAAGAAGATGAAATTGTAGACGTTAAGGTTGGCTCAATAATAGTAGCTACAGGATGGGACGAGTACGAACCAGAAACGGGTTATTTAGGTTACAATGTTTATCCAAATGTAATAACCCAAATGAAGTTAGAAAGGATTCTTGCACCTAACGGCCCAACTCTTGGGCATCTAGTTCGCCCTTCTGACGGAAAAAAACCTGAAAAAATACTATTTATTCAATGTGTCGGGTCGAGAGATTTAAACATGAATACTTATTGCAGTGGCGGAGTATGTTGTATGGTTTCAATTAAAAATTCTAAACTTATAAAACAACATTATCCTGAAATGGAAATCTCTGTTGCCTACATGGATATTCGAGCCGCTGGAAAAGATTACGAAGAGTATTACACCGCATCTCGAAAAGAAGGTATTAGATATATTAGAACTAATGTCTCAAAAATTCAAGAAGACCCAGAAACTCAAAATCTTAAAATAATTATCCAAAACACACTTAGTAGCACAAGATTAAGAGAACTTGAATACGATATGGTGGTTCTATCGTGCGCTATGGTACCCGCAAAGGGAGTAGAAAAAATTGGAAGAATCTTAAAGCTTGAAACGAGCCAAGATGGATTTTTCAAGGAATTCCATTCTCGATTAAATCCAATTGACACCAAAATTCCGGGTATCGTACTTGCAGGAGCTTCTCAAAGC
>JAUWNA010000453.1 GCA_030612905.1 Promethearchaeota archaeon | reverse complement strand
AAATGGCGAAGAAGTTTGGGGCTGATGATGTCTTTTATGCTACTGAGGATATCCCTTCAAAACTTATGGAATTGAATGATCATCAATTAGCAGATATCGTTATCGTATGTACTGGCGCTTTATCTGCAGCAAATCAGGCTTTAAAATGTGTTGCACCTGGTGGTAAAATTATATTTTTTGCAGTTCCGCCCCCTGGTATTAATTTGGAGGTCCCTATAAACGAATATTGGAGAAATGAGATAACAATAACGACATCATACGGAGCTGCACCTGATGATCTTCAGGAGTCTTATATATGGATATTATCTAAGAAAATAAATGTCTTGGAATTAATAACTCATAGATTCCCTCTAAGTCAAGCTGGAGAAGCTTTTAAAGTTGTTTGTGAAGCAAAAGAATCCTTAAAAGTTATTTTAGAGCCCAATAAAGAATAAAGAATGGAATCTTTATAGATTTTTTCTTATGCTTCTTTCAATATGCTTTCTTATTATCCAAGATTCCCAAAAAGCGTAAATTTTTAGCATTGCTCCTTTCATTTTTCTTTTAGGAAAAAATAAATCTAATTTAAGCAACGCTTCTGTTTTCTCGCCAATTGTAAGTTTATGATCAAGTGTTTTTAGTACAGAATTAACTTTTTCTTGGTTTTCTTCTATTTTTTTTCTCATATAATTAAACGGTGTTCTATCGGGATTTTTAACTACATAAGAATGACTCGAAGTTAATTGAATTGCTTTCTTAAGAAAAAGTTCTTCGGCAATATTAATATCCTTGATAGTCTGCTCAATAGAGCAATCCCTAAATCCATACCAAGGGCCAAAACCATTTGTTCCTGGTTGAGTTTGGTCAAATCCCATACAACTTATATGTATAATTTTTTCGGAAGGAAAAAAAAATCCAACATGACCTAAGGAGTGCCCTGGAAAAGAGATGGTTTGCAGTTCGAAATTGTCGAATTTTAATGTGTCACTGGGTTTAAATGAAATAACTTCATTACATTTTTTATAACCCATTGAATTTACAAAGCTCATTCCAGTTTCTAAGTCAAGCTCCTCTAAAAATCCAAAGTTATTTAAAAAATTATAACTATCTAACAAATTCGTATGTTCTGGAACAGGAGCATATATATTTACCCCTTTTTCGCTCCAAAAATGTACATGAGCTGCGTGATCTAAATGTGTATGACTACATATGTAATCCGTAATGGGCTTAAATGAATTGTATATGACATTTGCAAACCGGGGTTCAATATTAAGATCTATAATAATTGCGTGCCTATTTACTCCCCTTTCTGGGAGTTTAATTAAACCATCGCACCTTGTAAAGACGGCTGATGCTTTGATTTGATGAACTAATAGTAAGTTTTTAGAAATCTTAGAAATTTGAAGATTATCAATATTAGGTAAAGACATTAGTGCGAGTTAAATCTTTATAGTAATTACAAAGGAAAATTATGAAATATTTAAGAACTTAATCTTAACATAAAATATTCTTAAAATAAATAGAAATAAAAAAAAAATAAAATTATAATCCTACTGGACCATTACTATAGATTTCATATGCGTCATCTACTGAAGCATTTTCGTGAACTATTGCTCTTACTGCTTGAATCATTCCAATTGGTTTGTCAGATTGGAAGATATTCCTCCCCATATCCACGCCGATAGCTCCAGCATTAATAGCATTCTTTGCCATTTGTAAAGCTTCTTTCTCCGGAGTTTTCTTCCCTCCCGCAATAACTACAGGTACAGGACAAATGCTTGTGACGTTTTCAAAGTTCTCACAATAGTATGTTTTTACAAAGGTAGCACCCAACTCCGCGGCCATTCTACTAGCCATTCCTAAGTAACGGTGATCTCTAACCATTTCTCTACCAACAGCAGTGACCGCTAAAGTAGGAATTCCATATTCTTGACCCCAATTTACTATTTTCGATAAATTCATTAAGCTTTGCTTTTCAAACTCTCCACCAACAAAAATAGAGCAAGTTATTGCTGAAACATTTAATCTTATAGCATCTTCAATAGTTACGTTAATTTCTTCATTTGAAAGGTCTTTTAACATGCTAGCTCCAGCCGATACTCTTAATACTATCGGAATATCAAAATCAGCCGAAACACAACTTCTTAACATCCCCCGAGTAAGCATTAAAGCATCAGCATATTGAAATAACGGATTTAAATCTCCAAAACATTTTAATTGACCAGGTATATTACCAAAGTACCCATGATCGACAGCAAGCATTACACAACGCCCAGATTTAGGTTTGATAATCCTTGCTAATCGATTTTCCATTCCCCAATCCATATTAAATTCACTTTATTTGATTTTCAATAAAATTATTAATTTATTATCTTTTTTGTACTTTTGCATAGAAAAGCAATGTCTTTAAAGAAGTAAAGAAGAGTAGGTAAAGAAAGTGATTAATTAATCATGAAATTAGTTCTTTATTTTATTACTTAAATCCTTTGAAATTCGTCTACTAATAAATTCTTTTATTAAAACGATTCGATTTTTATTGATCGTAGAAACTATTAACTTTTCTTTTAACTTTTTTATTAATTCTTTTTCGCTGATATTTTTAGCGTTCTCTAAAAG
>JAUWNA010000298.1 GCA_030612905.1 Promethearchaeota archaeon | reverse complement strand
AAAACCTCAAATAATGACTGATTTTGAATTTTATAAGGGGAGAAAGAATTACGCAAGCAATATTACGGGTGCTTATTACGCTGCTCGAAAGGAAGTTTGCGAATATTTATACCGGATCGGAAGACAAGCAAGGATTCTAATTTTTCGCGAAGTACAAGGGGGTTATATTGTGCCATTAGGTGTTTGGGTTATCAGAGAGACGGTAAAAAACGCAATGGAACTAAACAATCCGCAAATCCTCGATAATTTTGACGACTCGCTTAAAAGCATGGCGGAAGGTTTCATGGTAAGCTATAAATATTGGAAAAAGAGCAGTAAATTAATAAATTTCGTTAAAAATCAGAGAACTATCGATAATTTTTTATAAGTTATCTAATTTTAAAATTTATATTATACTTAACTTAATTTAAATCTATAAGGAACTGGGGTGTTATTAAGATGATTATTGATATGCATGTTCATCCTTTTTGTAAAGAGGCTGATTGGGGCAACGATCTTGATTTTGTAGCTAATGCTCTACTTGGTACAAATAAAAAAGGCCGTCGTGCGATGTTTAAATTTTATGAAGTTCTACAGACAAAAATATCTATTGATGATTATATTACTCAGATGGAAAAATACGGTATTGATAAAGCTGTGATTGTATCATATAATCTTACGACAGCCTACGGTGTATGTATAGTTACAAATGATAATGTCGCGGATTTTGTTAAGAAATATCCAGAGAAGTTTATTGGATTTGCGTGTATTGATATTCCCGCACATGACGCTATGGATCAACTTGAATATGCTATAACATCATTAGACCTTAAAGGTGTCAAACTTGTACCTCCAGCGCAGAAATTTGACATTTCTGATAACAAATATGACTCCTTATGGAAGAAAATGATAGATCTTAACATTCCTCTTTGGACTCACACAGCACATTTAGTTTCAATAATAGGGGCAATAACAAAATACGGCCATCCAATGCTAGTAGATGCATTGGCATCTAAACATCAAGATTTAACAATCATAATGGGGCATATGGGAATTCCATGGTTTTGGGATGCATGGGGCGTAGTTGTTAGACATCCTAACGTCTATATTGATATTTCTGCATATCCTGAACTATATCCGTGGTTTCCTTTTGAAGCATTTTCTAAATTTAATGCGGAGGATAAAGTATTATTTGCTTCAGATCATCCTCTTAAACATTGGAACGAGGTTATTCCTGCATTCAAAGAAGTTCCTATTTCTGATGGGTTTCGAAGAAAAATTCTCGGTGAAAATGCAAAAAAGTTATTAGAATTATAACCTTGTATGATTTAGGAATCTTTCAATATTGTAAATACTAATTAAAAACTAGATAGGGAACTTTATGATTTGGAAAACTAATATAAATAAAATGACGGGTACTAAGTACCCTTTAATTATGGCCGCTTTTGCTGGGTATGGTAAAACTGAATTTGCCGCATTGTTCTCAAATGCTGGTGGATTGGGGGTTATTACTGCCTTGAATTACCAGATCGGTGATTTTAGATCCGAATTGCAAAAAATGAAAGAATTGACGGACAAGCCCTTTGGTGTTAATTTAACTGTGCTACCTCCAGGTGTGAGAGCACTTAATGTTAAGGTATCAAAAGATGACTATTTAAAGTATTTAGAAATAGCTATTAATGAAGGCGTGAAAATCTTTACAACTTCTGCTTATCAAGCTACTCATTTAGGAGAAAGAATCCACGAAGCAGGTTGTTATTGGTTTCACAAATGCGCTCTGATTAGACACGCTATTTCAGCTGAAAAAGCGGGAGCTGACGCTATTACTTTAATTGGAATGGAAGCTTCAGGTTTTAAAAACCCTTATCAACACACAACTTTAGTAAATATAACCATGGCAAAACGGTTATTGAAAAGTCCCATCATTGCCGCAGGTGGAATTGGAGACGCGCGTGGTTTTTTAGGGGCACTTGCAATGGGGGCAGAGGGTGTTTGCCTTGGTTCAGCAATTCTTACGACAGCTGAAAGTTCCGTACCCAAAGAGATGAAAAAGAAATGGTTAGGGATGGATTTACTTTCCGAAGATTATCATAAAAAACTGTATCATCGAGATTTAAAAGCAACTAGAGTATTATCAACAGCTATAGCGTATCAAAAAGAAAACGTTTCCCTAAGCGATTTCATCGAAAATATTATGGAAGAGGCAGGAGAGATTTTAAAATCGTGGGGATTTAAAGAAAATCAGTTAAATATTTCATCTAGTTAATTATTAAATATCTACTAAAAAGAAATTAGATAAAATTAAAATAAAAAAAAAATTAAAGCTCTATTGGTTCGAATTCTTTTAAGTTCTTAACTTTTTTAACTTTGGGATTCTTAATTAAATATCCTTTTATCATTACCATAGATACTTGCCCTAAATGTTCAATATTCTCTAGAGGATTTCCTGGAACGACTTGAATATCTGCTGACTTTCCAACTTCAATACTCCCGGTTATTTCACCAATACCAATATTATCAGCATTGCCTTTAGTAGCGAAATGAAGAGCTTCTTGTGCGGTCATATCTGTGTATTTCAAGAAATTCTTTAATTCTTTCCAAACATTATAATGCGTGGAGTAAGGGACTGCCGCATCGGTACCAACCGTCAGTATTATTCCTTCTTTGTACGCCTTCTGTAATCCATTGATCATTCCTACTTCAATCAAAATTGCATTTTCTTTTTTTACATCCGTTATTTTCGTCTCTTCTTTAGAGAGTACAGCCATACCCATACCTGCAGAAGTAGTGGAAGTCAATGTTGTAAATCCCCGAAGCGATTTAGGATTATTTTTAAATAATGGTACTAAATCATCAGTTATTTTCGCACCATGTTCGATGCTGTCAACACCTCCCAAAAGCGCTTCCTTAATACCGTGAGTCGATTCGCAATGAGTGGCGACTAATAATCCACCACGATGAGCCTCAAAACACGCAGTTTCGATCTCTTCTATGGTCATTTGAGGCCGTCCAGCTTCGCCGACTTTTCGCGAATCCATAACGCCTCCAGTTGATAGGATTTTTATAAAATCTACTTCATTTCTCAGATTTTTTCTTATCGCTTTTTTTACTTCTGTTGGAGAATCCGCGGCATATGCCATCATTCCACCGTGACCACCAGTTATACAGATACCCATTCCAGCACAAACTAATCTAGGTCCGATTAACTTATCTTTTTTAATTTGGTCCCTAAGTTTGAGATCTAAGTAGAAGGGATCGCTCATCGTTCTCAAAGTCGTCACGCCCGCATTTAAAGCATTGTTAGCGTTATTTTTCATCATATTACTAAGAATTTTTTTGCCTAAGGGCGTTTTAAGTAATTTTATTAATTTTTCCAGCGTTTTATCGCTTAAATTCATTAATTTCATTGGTTTTCCGCTTCCCGTTAAATGACAATGAGCGTTTATCAAACCTGGTAGAGCATATTCTCCTTTTAAGTCTACTTTTTTGTAATTTTCTGGAATTTTGATATCTTCTTCTTTTCCTACTCCGACGATTAAACCGGGCGTTTCGTCATCTTCTACAACATTTTTAATTAATATTACTCCTTTATTAATTATCGAACTCTTAAGATTACCGTCAATTATATTGCAATTGATAAGCGCTAGATTTACTTTAGGTTCTTTTTTTCTATATTTTAATCGTTTTATCCAGCCTATTGTGAAAAACATTAGAATAACATCAATAGCACTTCCAATAATAGCCGTTGTCCAGTACCACACAACCGGCATCCAACTAGAATCTAAATGAGCTAGATTTAATGTTAAGTTGTACATCCCAACACCGTAAATTCCAAGAACATCTAAAAT
>JAUWNA010000275.1 GCA_030612905.1 Promethearchaeota archaeon | reverse complement strand
AGAAAAAAGTATTTTAAACTAATTTATAAAATTTAAAAAAGAGATTTATTGATCAGGTTCTTCTTCTTCCTTACTCTCTGGTTCTTGATTTTTATCTTCGTTTTGATTTTCATCTGAAGATTCCTCTGTTTCCTCTATTTCTTTTTTAACTTCTTCAGAAGGTTTTTCTCCAATAGGAGTATCGCAAACAGGACATTTTGTCCAACCAGGTCTTAAACCATATCCACAGTTAGAACATTCTGTCATATCTTGGTCGGGTTGCCATTCAGGTATATTCAATCCTCCACCTCGCCTTTTTTCGGCTAACTCCAGCAAATCATCTTCTTTCCAAACTTCCATGCCTTCAGGAATTCCGGATCCACGACTATCAGCAAATTTGGTTAATTCTTCTTCCGACCAGGAAGGGATATTTGGTTGCGTCGATAATCTTTTTTGAGCTTCATTAGCGAGGTCTTCTGCCGACCAAACTTTTAATTCTTGTCCTCCAGGAGTTCTAATCGGCCCTCCTGTTTGCCCAGAAGTAGACTCTGCTTGAGGTGTAGCTTCTTGGCTTGGTGAAGGCACTTGACAACATGCAGCGGAAAATTTTAACAAAGCTTCGAAACAATTACCAAATCGACTATCTCCCTGACCTTCTTCAGTAGTAATAATTAAACTTCTTTTATCGGAGGGTAAAGGAACAGCAATGCAGCATACTGCGATATCTGTCTTACTTCTTTCTGATTCTAAAGCAGTAGTAATTTTTCCCATGGAATTAAGCAATTCAACATCTTTCATTAAGAAATCGCAGATGGGAGAACCATGCCTTTGGTATCCTTCGTGATACTTAACTAATTGGCTTTTAGTTATTGCAGAATCTAATGAATTAATTATTGCGTTTACATAAGAAAATACTTGAGACTTAGGCTTATCTTGAGATTCTTCTAACTTATATTCACCTAAATCAAGATTTCCCATAAAAGGGGCAAAGAGCGGTTCACTAGAAGGATCTTTCATCTTTCCGAAGATAGTTGTTCTACCAACGAAACAATTAATTTCACCATAATAGGCAATTGCGTTATCTAAGAGGTGGACTTTATCGTCGAATGTAATCCGTGGAAGAGTTCGAAAAATCACATCGGCCCATGGCAATTCTTTTACTGGAATAATTATAATACAGGTTTTAATAATTAATTCTGATAGTTTTTTAAGATAATCCTTTAAATTCTTCTTAATATCTTTGTATTTATCTTTCTCTAGTTCTAGTTCAGCTTGTTTCATTAATTCCTTGAACTTTTCCTCATTTTTTTTAACAGATCCTCCAAAAGATTTGGGGGGGACATCACCTACGATATTTTCTTTTAGAATGAAAGTTGCATCGTCGACGATTTTTTTTTGAAGTTCTGTGAGTTCTTCGACTAGATATTCGCTCACATCGAAGTTAAGGCTATTTACAAAGATTTCAAACAATTTTTTTTCAGACAATTTCTAAACCTACCTATATTGATTAAATTCTTTTATAAATATATCAACGAAATGAATATAAAAATTTATTTAAATCATAGTTATTTCACTAGTAGTTATTACACATCAATAATTTAAGATTAATGTGAAGATTAATTGAATGCAAATAATATCACTGTCTGTTTTATTTCCCGTGTATCTGAAGAAGTTCAAAATTACTTAACAGAGAATTTAAAAAACCTTTCAAATGTAAAGATTATATTTCCTAAAAACACTTCCGAAGAATATTTAGAAAAAATAGTACCAGACGCAGAAGTTTTAATTGGATGGAGACCTTCGAAAAACATTTTAAATCACGCAACTAATCTAAAAGTATTCATTAATCCTGGTGCGGGAGTAAATCATTTATTAGATTTATTTATTGGCTTAAATAAAACAAGAAAGATATCACTGATTAATGGCCATGGAAATTCCTATCTTGTCGCTCAACATGCCGTTGCTTTACTTTTAACTCTTATGAATAAAACAGTTCCCCATCATAATTGGATGAAAAAAGGAAGATGGCGGACTGGTGATGATGATGCGATGTCAATTCCCCTGCGTTTTAGAGAAATAGGACTTTTGGGTTATGGTGCGATTAATCGGAAGGTACATCGATTTCTCTCGGGTTTTGATGTAAAATTCCACATCTTAAGAAATAACTGGAATAAACAAAAGAATGATTTACCAACTCTAGCAAAGAAATATAAATATAACCAACTTTATGAATTTTTGAAAGAAATAGATATTTTAATAATAGCTGTTCCAGTAACTTCTTTAACATCTGGATTAATAAAAGCCAAAGAGATAAGTTTATTAGGTGTAAATGGACTGATTGTCAATGTTGCAAGAGGAGAAATTATTAACCAAAAAGATCTTTACAATGCTTTGAAAAATAGAATAATATCGGGTGCGGCTATAGATGTATGGTATGATTATCATCCAAATCCGGATAAAGACGGCGTTAAGCGCCCTTATAAATTTCCTTTTCATACGCTTGATAACATTATCTTATCTCCGCATAGAGGATACTCTCCTTTCAGTGATTTGTTCAGATGGAATGAAGTAATAGAAAATATTACTCGTATGGCAAAGGGGCGCGAAAGGTTAATTAATGTTGTTAGGTTCGAAGAAGAGTATTAAGTTTTGTATTGTACTAAAAATAATTAGCTTCAATAATTTTCAAAAATGGAAAAGCGCTATAACATTTTAATTAAAAACAAATTTTTGGTTGAGATTTAATGTTTTATAAAACAATTTTTTAAATTTTAGAGATTTTATATTAAATACATGCATTTCAATTAGTATCTTAAGATTTTGCGCATACATTAGCGTTGTTTAATAATTTCCAAATATTCTTGTGAAAAAAAAGATATGTAATTTTTTTTTCAAATTTAAAAATTAACTAGTTTTTATTTTTACTTACTTCTTAAACTATCTGAAAAGTTTTCAGAAAGTTTAAAGTATTTTCAAAAATATTTTCATAAAAAGTTTTAAAATTGAGAAATATCTATTCTCTTCTAAATTTATGCTTAAAATTGGAGATTGAAGGTGTATTTCTCTTTAATCTATAATCGGGTAAAAATAATATTTAAGAAAATATATTAACCCACTAAAAAACAATGTTTAAATATCAGTTAGCAATAAATAATTATATAAAGTAAAATCTAAAAAAATTAAGGTTAAGGCGATTGGATGAAGATTGTTACCGTTAATGTACCTGAAAGTTATATAGGTGCTATAAATAAATTAATTGGAGAAAATGGGTTGTACCCCAGCCGCTCAGAATTGATTAGGTGTGCCGTCCGAGATTTCCTTTTAAAAGAACTTAAAATGGCTAACAATATGGCTAAATATAATGAAGCTGAAATTGATGATTTTGACGATGAAAATTTTGTACGCGTACCAATAGAAAGCATAAATGAGAAGTCTGAACCAGTACGCGAATTTAAAACTTACAAAATTATAAAGAGGTTAGAACACTAACAATATTTAACTATTTGTATCGTAAAATATTAAATTTAACCATTGGCAGAATAGAGTTCTTATTTTTTTTTTCTTTTTTTAATATATTGGTTTGAAAATGAATTAAAATACAATAGATTCATTACACTTTTGTATAAAAATTGTATATTGCTAGATTGAACAAATTTTAACTTTTGTTAAATAAATTGTAATTTATATAAATATGTTTTTGATGAATTAATTTTGATGAATTAATACTCGAATAAAGTGATAAATTACTATGAAGTTAAAAGTTAAATATTTAATAATAGTATAATCTAGTCAAAATATGATCTAGAAACTATGGGTGTTAATATAATTTCAAACAAAAAAGATTTCCCAGACTTCATGGAGTGGGGCATAATAAGTAAGGAGAATTTTATAGGCAAAACCACTTACGATGTACCTATTAAGAGATGGGACCCTTTATCTACAGTTATCATTCAAACTAAGGACTTTGGCTTTAGAAAAGAACGAGTAAGATACTACGGACATTACGCTTATTTAAGCCCTATTCGTGGAAAAAGACCTAAAGGTTTTAAAACTGAAGA
>JAUWNA010000399.1 GCA_030612905.1 Promethearchaeota archaeon | reverse complement strand
GGAAAAGTTGCCGCTGAAACCGCTATTGAAGCCTTGAAGAACGACAATATATCTAAACAAAGCTTGAAAAAGTACAAACAACATCCTAATATTAAAAAAATAATTAGAAATTTTAAAATGAAAGTTTCTATGGTTGAATTTCTTTTTGAAAATAAAGGTCAGAATCTTTCAAAAATGTTTGAACTAGCAGACACAGATGATAAAATAAGAGAGGAAGTTATTAACATGTTCTTATTTTCCATACCACCATCTAAAGAATTGCTTTTAAGAATTCAGACCTAAATTTACACTATTTATAATATAATCCAAATAATGTGTCATGAAAAAACTAAAAATAAATATCCTTAGAGTATTGAATTTTATGCCACGCCCGTTTTACGGGTTGTTATCAGCAATAGTAGGTATTGCTGGAGATATCATTGCTATATCGCTAACTCCTTATTTTGATTTAAGTTACATGATAAGCGATTTAGGAACGGGTCCTGGCGCAATATACTTCAATATAGGGACGTTTTTATCTGGTTTTTTTGCAATATTGACATATTTACACATAGTAGAAATTCTTGAGAACGAAAATATCAATCATCCAAAAGTACTCAGAATCGGTAAAGTGTTTGCGATTAATTCGTGCGTTTTCTTCGCTTTAATTGGTGTTATTCCTTCTGTTAGAAGTAATATTATACTTTTTGCAGCTCACGGAACGGTTGCGTTAATTAGTTTAATAAGTGGTGTTATTTATTTAAGCTCTTTTAGCTATCTTTTCTTTAAAAGTGAGAAGTTTTCAGGGCTTGTTGGATATCTACCTTTAATAGCAGTAAGCTGTATCGTCCCCTTTTTGTTCTCATGGCATCCTATAACAGAGTGGATTATGACGGTTGGTATTACATTCTGGGTTGTTGTTATTTCAATTTACATGCTTTATCATAAAATATAGTTCTTTTTCTCAAAATGACTTTTTCTCGCTTTAGTTTTAAAATAGTATTAAAACGATATTTAATAAGATTAAGATAATGTCCGAATTAATTGGATACATTTTAACACTGGACGCTTTATTCACATGGGGAATGGCCTCATTAGTTTACAAATTCAGTTTGAGAAAAATTGAATCAAAACCAGGTGTTCTTTTTAGGTTAATATTTGTGTCGTGCTCAACTTTTGTTTTTGCCCTTATCTTCGGCTCTTTCTCGTTTATTCCCTTATTGAGTTCGCAAAATTTAGTAAGCTATATAATTGTATGTTTAATTTCAGGTTTATCTGTTACAATAGGAGATTTGCTTTATTTCGCTTCATTAAAGAAAATTGACGCCTCCCGAGCATTTCCGCTAACTCAATTAAGTTTAATCTTTGTATATCCTTTTGCGTTTATTTTATTTGGTGAAGAATTGAAACTTTCTATATTACTTGGTGGAGCATTAATCCTTTTGAGTGCTTTTGTTTTAAGCACTAAGGATAAAGATAAAAAAAAGATAAATGAAAATGGTTTAGAAAAGAAAAACCAATCTTCAGAGAAAATGGTTATTGGAGTTCTATTAGCCATAGGTTCGGCATTTCTCTGGGGACTTTCTATAGTTGCATTCAATCAAGCAAGAATTAATTCTAGCGATGTGTTCGTTACAAATTTTATAAGGATATTTTTTGGAGCTATATTTTTTATTATACTAGGTATTTTTCAGAAAGATTATTATGCTGGTTTTTATAAGAAAAACCGTAAGATTATAAAATATTTTATTTTTATTGGAATAGCGGGTTCTCTTTCTTTAGGATTAGCAGATACCCTTTTTTATAAAGCAGTAGAAATAAATGGTTTAGTTTTGACATCAACATTTACAGCTAATACACCAATGGTACAACAAATTCTATCTATCTTGATTTTAAAGGAGAAATTTCGCAAAAGGTTTATTTTTGCAGTTGGATTAATCATCGTAGGCAATTACATAATTTTATTTTTGTAACTACATATAAGTACTTGATTTAATGATTCAAATAGAAATTATTTTATTAACCAACAATATTGTTTTGCCTTTTCAGAAGCTCAAACAAGATTATCGATTGGATTTTATCGAACTAAATAAATTATTTGCTACTAAATCGTTAGCAGAACACGGGTTAGGGTTCTTGATAAATGTTTACGAAGTTCAAGATTCAGATAATTTTATAAACTCAAAATTATTAAAAAAAATAATTTTTGATACTGGTGGACCAAACTTAACCTTTTTACACAATTCAGATTTAAGGGGGTACCAATTTTACGATACCGATGTATTAATTTTATCGCATTGGCATTACGATCATAGTGGTGGATTACTAAAAATATTAGAGAGAATAGAAAAAGAAGTGCCCGTTATTTGCCATGAGAGTGCTACTTTCGAAAGGTTTTTCAGGCGAGAGAGGAATTTAAAAATTGAAGATTTAGAAGGAAAGTCAAGAGAAGAGATTCTGCCATTACTCTCGTCTACAAAGATCGTCAATCAAGCGCCAATAGATTTAAAAAAAATAAAGACTCTAAATGGACAAGTTCAGTTCACAAGAGATCTATACGAAATCCTAAATGTTGATGGGCTCAAAATTACTGTAAGCGGAGAAATTCCTAGAAGACACATTGAAGAAGATTTCAATAACTTCTTTTCGCTTCAAGATGGCACTCTAAAGACTGATAAAATATTAGACGACAAATGTTTGATTTTAGAATTTGATGAAAACATAGTCTTAATAAACGGTTGTTGCCATTCTGGTTTAATGAATACCTTAGATTACGTAAAGAATTACTCAAGTAAACCGATAAGCCATATAATAGGAGGATTTCATATGGCGGCTGCGACTAAAGAAAGAATTAGAATTACAATAGATTACTTAAATAAACTAAATAAATTTGATGATACGTTATATATCTTTCCAATTCATTGTAGCGGTGAAAAAATCATCGAAATGGTAAATAAAACCACTAATAGTAGAATTAAAGCATTTAACGCGAGCGTAGGGACAATTTTCAATTTTTAATAAAAGTTATAAATATATTGTTCGA
>JAUWNA010000548.1 GCA_030612905.1 Promethearchaeota archaeon | reverse complement strand
GAATTAATTATGGTATCAGAACTTGGTTATGCCGCAGGATACACGGCCTCTTATTTAGGTAAGCCAGAAGTTTATATACCCGGCATAGGAGTTGTTCCCTACGGTCCTGGAAGCTTTATTCCAAATTCTATTTATTGTAATGTTGGAAGATGTATTTCAGGAGAAAATGTTTTTCGCGAAGCTGAGATAATAACAGATATTTCTGGTGGCATTCCAGCAACTTTCCCCCACGAAAAGGATTTTGTTAATCCAGAAATTAAGGACTATCTCTATAAATACATTACTAGAAACCCTAACATTTCGCCTGAAAATGCCGCGCAATTTTGGCGGTTTGTTGGTGATATGTACTGTTCGGCAACGGGAGGAATACTTCTCTATGGAAATTATCATGGCGGTGGTTCGCCCATAATGGAAAGTATTGCGATCACAACCCAATACGACATTGAATCTAAAAAAAAACTGGTAAAAAATATTGCAGGAATTAACGATGAATTAAATAAAATTTAAACAACTAATTTTTTATATTTATTATAATTTTATTAATTTATTTTAAGAACTAAATGCCTATTAATGGCTATGACAATGAAAGAGAAAATTAAAGCTTATATAGATTTAACTAGAGCACATTTTGCTCCCGTGTGGCCCTTACTATTTTGTTCGGGTTTAATGCTAGCATTTAAAAATTACGATTATTTCTCGTGGGGGCTCTTAATTCTAGCCGTTTTCATTGGACTTTTTGGGTTTGAAGCGGGGTTGGTATTAAATGACATTATCGATCATAACATCGATAAGTTAGATACTAATGACGATAGACTTACTAAATATTGGAGACCGTTCAAAGCAAGACCAATACCTTCGGGAAGAATATCTTTAAGGGAAGCAATTGGAGTATTTGTAGTACTTGTATTGGTTTCTATCGTTCTAATAGCTTTCGTACCCTTTCCAAATTACATTTACATTTACATTATAATGGCGTACACTTATTCAATGGAGATCTTTTACCAGCTTAAAAAAAGGAATCAGAGGTTTCCAATCGCTCAAATACTTGGAAGAACTGACCTTTTATTGTTTCCAATTGCAGGATATTTATGTTATGGACAATTGGATATTACAGTTTTTCTTTATATAATCTTTGTTTATCCTTGGGCACTTGCTCATCTAGGTATTAATGACTTGATTGATGTAAAGAACGATCAAGCTAAAAATTTAAAAACAGTTACCATTTTATACGGTTTAAATGGCAATATAAAATGGATAGTAATTTTTTCATTAATTCACCTATTTATTGCCCCGTTTTTCGTAATTTTTGAAATGGGAGTAATAGCTTTTATAGGATTTACATTTGCTTGGGGGGCGATCGTAATCGCTAATATTCTAATAATAAAAGGGAAGGATTCTAAATCGGGATTAAGGGCATTATTTCTGTTTCACGGATCGCTACTAATTTACATTTTATCCATAATTATTGATTCGTCTATTATAATTTTTCAATAACTTAACAATAATAGTTAATTTTCAATAAAACATTTAAAGAATAAATGAGGTGAAAATATGGATTTTAGTGAAGCTAAAGGAATTTTAGGAGATGATTTTAGTAGGGATGCGGATTTTTTGAGTTCCGTTGTATCTAAACTGAAATTAGTTAAAAACTCAAAAGTCTTAGATGTTGGTACGGGGAGAGGTCAAATGGCAATATTACTTGCGCTTCACGGTTATCAAGTCCTTACAG
Organism: Promethearchaeota archaeon; assembly: GCA_030612905.1. GTDB lineage: Archaea > Asgardarchaeota > Lokiarchaeia > Sigyniarchaeales > SOKP01 > SOKP01. Next base: position 247 of record JAUWNA010000548.1, on the reverse strand, counting down.
GCGAACCGGAGGGTGTTAACTGGGGCGATTGGAAAACGCCTGCTAAGAAAGTAAACGTTGAGAATATGATTACATTTAAACCTTTTAACGCAGAAAAAATGCCTTTTGAAGACGCTTCTTTTGACGCTATTTTTCTTTATGCTACATTCCATCATATAGGTAATAAAAACCCAGCACTAAGCGAGTTTCTACGCGTTATGAAACCTAAAGGTACATTGATAATTATTGAATTGACAGATAAAGGAGT
>JAUWNA010000333.1 GCA_030612905.1 Promethearchaeota archaeon | reverse complement strand
CGTAACAGCAGTACACAGCTTATCTGCGGTCCCAAGGTCAATTTTATTGATTTTACGATATCTGGGTACGGTTGGTAAATGTTTAACGCCTGGAACAATAACTCCGGGTATATTTTCCGCTTTTATCAAACGAAGGACTTCTCCTAGACCAATTAATTTATCCTTCTCTTCTTTATTAAATTTTAATAGTGTAAAAAAAATATCTTTCTCAGTTATATCTTTAATATTTTTCAACGGTAATCCGAAACCGCTAGGTGCTACTATTAAATCAACATTTCCAATTGATTTTATGATTGAAATAGCTTTATGTGGCTCTTTCATTAATTCTTTTGTGGGAATAGAAGCATCTAGGATAATTTCATTATTTTCCAAACCAAAAAAATCCCAAGAAAGAGAGCCGGGGTCAATTCCGATTACCTTATACACAATAATCAATAAATCTTTTATTTTACTAATTATGAAAGTTCATTAATTCTTTTTATTGAAATAATTCTTTTTATTTTTAATTTTTAATGGTTCTTCTTCAAAATTAAAAAGTTATAATTAAAATATAGTGAAAGTATTCTAGCTTATATACAACTTAATAAATTAAATATCTAAAGTAATGTTCTCCACATTTCAAACAAATCCCAAATCTATAGGCTTAAAAGAAGATTACTTGTATGAAATTTTAGCAACGACATTCTCAATAAATAACAACAATATCATACCAAATACGGCCTGTATGGGTATAAGATTAATAGATAACCGCTCGATAAAATTGCGTCCTTATCCAAACACATCTACATACAAAAATTTGAGAAAAAATAAGTTTATTACGCTAAATTTTGTTGACGACATATATCTTTATGCCTTAGCTTCATTAAAAGATTTTAAACGATCTGAGAAGAGCAGAATCTTTCTAGAAGAATATTATGATTATTATAAAATAGAGAATAATGAAAAAATTCACTCAAATTCAGAAGTGTTTTCATTACCTTATATAAAACAATCATGGGCAATGATCGCTTGCGTAGCTATGGACGAAAAACAGATCGCTAAAGAAGACGATCTGGGAGGATCAAAGGTTATTGAATTTACTCTATCTATCATTTCATGCAATAAATTTAAAGAATCATTTAAGATTTTTAATAGAGCAGAAAATTTAGCCCTGGAAACTATTATATTAGCAACTAAATTAAAAGTTGTTGAAGAAAAAAAAGACAAAGCTTTAGTCCAAAAAATTGAGCAAAAAATAGAAGAATATTTAGTCGAAATACAAAGATTTGGAAAAAATTTAAGTGCTCTAAAAGCAATAGAACATGTTAAGGACTATATTAAAAATCTAAAGGACTAGTTTTTAGTAGTTATTTTTTCAATAAACATCAATGGATATTTGAGATCCTCAACCCACTCTACTTTTGCCGTGATTTCAACGGATTTATACTCGAGCACGACTGTCGCGTTTATAATTTTTCCAGTAATCTCATCGTACTCAAACTCGGTTGATTTATCTCCTTTTATTTTTTCGCGATCAATATTAATTTTAACAGATTTTACATATGGTTGACACGAGATTGCTGCTTCTATGCCATTTTCGATAGAATCAATAACCTTAGTATTTGATGATATGGGTATCCCACATAAAATATGATAAAGAGCGCCTAATTTTATACCTATTTCGAAACTAGCTCTTTCTCTTAAACTTATATTAGGAGAAAAATAGACTTTTTCATTATCGTTTGACATTAAATATCATCTAAAAATTCAATTTTTGCTCCACAATTATTAGGTTTGCATATGTAAATATGACCAATAATATTTTTCAGGCGCATTTGTATATTTTTTAAAAGTTTATTCGCATCTTCATCAGATTCAACAACCCCGACTATACTTGGTCCAAAAGAAGACATTCCAAATGCTTTAACTCCATATTCTTCAAAAAGAGATAGAACATTTTTGACAATATCATGTTGTAAAGATATCTCTATTTTTTTGAACCCGATGCGTTGTATTCTTTTTAAACCTTCACCAAAACATTCCAAATCTTCGTTAATAATTCCGGGAATAACTTTCATCAAAATTTGGTGCGAAACTTCATTAACTTCCTCCTTTGGGATTGGAGCATGACTTTGAAAAATGCTTATTTCTTCGTCTCCATAAGCTCCTTTTTTAACATTAGGAATAACTAAAACAAACCTCCAGTGTTCAGGTATTGGATATCTCATAATTGTAAGAGCGGGATCCGCTGTAATTGAAGCTGAAGAAGGTAAGAACGACTCTTTCTCTTTTCCTTTACCAAAATTGTGTCCTGCATCAATTATGAAACCACCTTTCTCAAAACCTCTCCACCCAATTCCTGATGTTCCCCCTCTTTGAACCAATTTAGTTAATTCTAGTACGGACACGCTCTTATTTTTCAGCTTAGTAATAGCAATTGCAATTGCTAAAGATAATTGAGTTTTTGAACCCAACCCTACATGACTTGGATAATACCTTTTAAGATTAAAATGAAAGTTTTTATTATTTATGTTATATGCCTTGAAAATTTTCGATGCTTGTTCGTTGATTACTTCTATTGATTCTCGATAATATTTGTGAGCTTCAATTTTAAATTCTTCTGCGTGATTTGTCGCTTCAAAAACTACATTAGGACGGTCTAACATGAGACCAATTCCACCATCAACTCTACCCGTGTATCCATTCTCGTCGATTAAGGAAAGGTGGATTCGACAAGGGGTCGTAATTTTTATTTTTACCATTTTTAGTTAAGCTTAAAAATAAATTCAAAACTAAGAATATGAATTTTTAAAATAATATAAATATAATATAAATAAAAATTGCGTTAATTATGGGAGAAATTGGATTTAGAAACTTGAAAATATTATAAATCCAAAATTTAAAATACCCCCAATCAATAAGGCTACACCTATCTCTAATAAAGAAATTTGGATCGCGTATTTCCAGCTAGTTTGTTTAGCAATAATAACAATGGTCGCAAAACAGGGGATATATAACATCGTAACCAAACAAAAATTAATCATTTGGAAGGGTGTTAATAATTCGATTAAAGAAACACCAATAGAATTAGCTAGAACAGCTAACAATACTAAAGTTAACTCCTTCCTTAAAATTCCGTATATTAGAAATACACCCGTTATTGGCGGAAGACCTAGCCAGAACACGGTTACAGGAGACAAAATGAGATTTATTGGCTCTAAAGCATTAAAGATTAATAAAATTTCTAAAAGAATTCCAAGAACAATTATAACTGGCAAAGCCTTATATACAAACTCTTTTGTTCTAACCCAGGTTTGTTTAAGAATAACTTTAGAATTTGGCATCCTATATTCGTGCATTTCCATTATGAGTTCTGTGCATTGACCAGGCGTTATTTTATTTAGAATTCGACCTATTAAAAAAATAACACCAAAGTTTATTAAAAACAAAATGATTACCCAGAAAAACCCCACATATCTCCCTACCAATCCTAACACAACAGTCATTACTGCTGCGCATGG
>JAUWNA010000363.1 GCA_030612905.1 Promethearchaeota archaeon | reverse complement strand
TTGGTAAATAATGGTTAAAGTATTAATTATTGGACATGGAGCAAGAGAACACGTAATAGGAGAGACTTTAGTAAGAGATGGAGCCGCTCTACACGCGTTCATGAGCTCTAAGAATGCAGGATTGGAGGATTTAAGCCAAGGAAGGATAAAGATTCATTCTGAAATGGATTTTAAAGAAATTATTGATTATATTAAATTAAAGAACATTGATTTTGTTGTTATTGGTCCTGAGGCACCTTTGGTTGTCGGAATCGTTGATGCTATAGAAAAGATTGGAACTCCTTGTATTGGACCCAGAATCGAGGCTGCTCAATTAGAAGGGTCAAAATTATTTACTAGAGCTCTTCTTGAAAAATATAAAATCACATCGAATATCAGAAGTAAAAGTTTCAGTTCTATGGAAAATGTAGAAAGCTATCTTAAAGATCTGGGCGTAGAAAACATCGTTATTAAGCCAGATGGTCTAACTGGAGGAAAGGGTGTAAAAGTTTATGGCGACCATCTTTTTTCGAAACAAGATATATTAGATTATTGTCAAACATTAGTTAAACAAAAATCGCCATTTCTAATTGAAGAAAAAATCGAAGGAGAAGAATTTACTCTTCAGACGTTTGTTGACGGGAAAAACGTCGTTGGTACTCCCTTAGTTCAAGATCATAAGAGAGCTTACGAAGACGATACTGGTCCTAATACGGGAGGCATGGGAAGTTACTCTATGGAGAACCATCTAATGCCATTTATCACTCAAAATGATGTAGATGAAGCTCTCGAAGATATGAAGAAAGTTATAGCGGCAGTTAAGGCAGAGACAGGCGTTGAATATAAAGGATTTCTATACGGAGGGTACATGAAAACGGTAAAAGGTATTAAATTAATAGAATTCAATTCTAGGTTAGGAGATCCTGAAGCAATGAACGTGTTGCCTATATTAAAAACTGATTTCATTGATGTTTGTATGGGAATAATAAATGGCAACTTAAAATCCAACATTGAATTTGAAAATAAGGCCACTGTATGTAAATATTTAGCACCCGAAGGATATCCCGGCTCTCCCAAGAAAGACGAATTAGTAAAAATCGATAAAAATAAGTTGAAACAGATTGGTGCGAGATATTATTACGCTTCGGTTTACCGTAAAGGTGATGAAATTTATACTACGACTTCAAGAGCTATAGGGGTTATCGGGATTGCGAACGATTTAGAAAGCGCGGAAAAAATTGCTGAACAAGGGATTGGATGTATAAGCGGAAAGTTATTTTATAGAAAAGATATAGGAACCTCGCTGCTTTTAAAAAAAAGGGTTGATCATATGAATTCTCTCTTGAAATGATATCAAAATATGCACATGTGAATATTTATTATATGGAACATATTGAATATTAAATTTAATCTTGAGGTTTAAAAATGGATAAAATAATGAAATTAGAAATACATGGCTCAATTTTATTAGTTACAGGTATGATATTGGTTTTAATTTGGTCGTATTATAAGTTGGAATGGTGGTCTTCTGTGTTTGGTTATCTAGCTTTATTTTTTTTAATTGAAGCAATCTGGCATTATTGTACTGCCGATTATAAAAGAATTAAAAAAGAAAATTGATGAAATCTCTATTAAAATAAGCTATTACTAACTTTTTTTTAATTATATTTTATAAAGATTATATTCTAATATTTGTAGCTCTTATTTTAAGTTAGATTATGGATTGGAATGCTAGAAACGTTAATTTTAACAACTTAATCAAGCAATTATTTCACGAGAAAGAAACCGAGAAAAGAGCTGAAGCGGCAAGACAACTTGGTTTTTTAAAAGATGGAAGGGCCGTCAATTTATTATGTCGTGCGTTAAATAATGAAGCTGAACCGATGGTTGTTAATAGAATTATAGAATCGTTAGGACAAATAGCAGATGGACGGGCAACGCTAAGTATATTAGAGAAATTAAAAGAGGAAATTGAAAAACCAGAAATAGAGATGGATAAGCTGAAAGTGATTTTTATCATCGAAAGTTTTACGAAAATTAAAGATAAAAGAGCTTTAGAATACGTAGGACATTTTCTTAAATCGTCTGACGACAAATTGCGAGAACTTACCGAAAATGTGTTTGATATAATCGAACCAGATTGGCGTAGAATCGTTGAAAAAGCACGTAAAGAAAGATCAATCCCAGATATTTTTAAAGTTAATATGTAGCTAATTCTATTACTACAAAAAAAATAATAATTACTTAATAAGAAGTTATTTTAATCTCTTGTTATTCAATTTATCTAATTTCTCTTATACTAATTATATCGCATTAATTTAGGCAATTTAATTTGACTCTAAAAAACGTTTGCTGTTGGGATTTAGAAGGACCTATAAGTATTTTGGACTTTGCTGCTGAATTAGGCCGTTTATTAAGTAAAAAAACCAAGCTTGATTTACAAAAATTTAATATGGGCGAATTTTTTGAGATGATTTCTAATTATGACGATTACCTTATCGATGTTCCTGGCGTAAAAAAGAAATTAAACATTCCAGATTATCAACCAGGGGATACATTGAGATTAGTGGCTCCATTATATATGTCTTGTTTTTCTGATAAAGAATTAATTAAATTGGCAAATAATAATCTAGGTTTATTGCCCGGTTGTAAAGAATTAATGAAAGTGTTGCATAAAAATTGGGATATATTCATTATTTCTACGAGTTATCGCCATTTCGCGCATAATATAGCAAGAAGATTGAATATTCCACTTGATCATGTCTTTTGCACAGATTTAAATATTAAAGAAGCAAATAAAACGATTTACAATATTGAGGGAGATGTAAAAAACTTAGTTAACATCATATTTGAAAACTACATAGATAACGATAAAAATTTAGAAATAGTAATAAAAGATTTAAATAAATTTTTCTGGAATAATAAAGAATCTGATTATATTAAAGCAATGAACCTTGTTGAAGTGAGGGGAGGTAAAAGAAAGGAAATGGCAGTTGAAAGCATCTCTACTATTACACAAGTCCCAATCTCTGAAATGATTGCTCTTGGAGACTCAATTACTGATATTAATATGCTCCAAAGATTAAAAGATGAAGGAGGAATTGCAGTTTCATTTAATGGCAATCGGTTTACTGTAGGTAGAGCAAACATTGCGATTACTACTCCAAACAATTTAGGAACATTAGCAATTTTCGAATCTAAAAATAACATTGAAAACTTTCTCGATTCTTGGGAAAAGCTCTATAGTCGATTTAAAAACAACCCTGTAAAAATACCGAGTA
>JAUWNA010000280.1 GCA_030612905.1 Promethearchaeota archaeon | reverse complement strand
ACATGCTCTAAAAAGAAGGTTCTTTCTATTTCAACCCCATAACCATCTACTTGAGCGTATACTATGGAAACATGTGGGCCTCCTTCTTCCATTTCAGCAAAAAGCTTTGGAATTATATGTGGGTCGTGGGAGAAAGAGGGTGGCCAAACTGCTCCAACCGTTCTACAGACGATGAAGTTTGCTCCGGGTATATCTGTCACAATCTTCGAAGTCATGAATCCTGTGACTTTCTGATATAAAGCAAATTCCGGCACTCCAGGTCGGCAAATTTTAAGCAATTCTTTATGTCCTCTATTAATAATCTTACAAGCATGGACAGACCTTCCGATTTCGTAATCCGTTTTTACAATTCGCACCTCATCGATAATGTCTGTAATTACTTTCTTTCCAGGAGTTTTTTCAGCAATCCCCGATGGCATTGCAGCCTCAATTCCTACTTTTTTATCCTTTTTAATAAGCGTTTGATATAAATCGTACCAATTTTCTCCTTCGGGAGCTGGAAATTCGAAATAACTATGAAATTCAAGATCGCAAAGAGCTCTCGACTCAACATGACTCTTCTCTAAGAGCGGTACAACCATTTTAGGGGCCCCTTCTCTTTCGATAATAAGAATAAATGGGCGCTCGTGTACATTATTTGCAAAGTTGGTTAAATAATATATGTTAGTTGGATCAAATGACACATAATAATCTAAATTCTCTTCTATCATCATAGCTCTTACTTTCTCTAATCGACTGGAAAGCTCATCTCGGCTTGGTGGAGCCGTAATCCCTTTTGGTTTACCATTCATGATAAATTCTTCAAAATATATCTCTAAAATTATAAAATTATTAATGTAAAAGAAATTCTGAATAAAAAAGTTAGTAGTTTTTTGGAATTTTATCTAATAAAGAACAAGGAAACTATAGAGAAACCTTTAAAATAGAAGAGCAATCTATTATTAATTAGCATAATTTACATTATTAAAAATATATTACATAAAGAGAAAGAGGAAATAAAATTGAAAACATTTGAAGATTATTTAGCCCGATTATATAAAATGAAGCCAAATATTTACATTGGTGACAAATTAGTAGGTCGGGATGACCCTCGATTACAGGGTGGTCAAAATATAATAAAAGTTACGTATGACTGCGCTCATAGCGAGGAATTTGAAGATTTGTGCGTAACTACCTCTCATTTAACTGGAAAAAAGATCAACCGGTTTTGCCACATCCATCAGAGCGAAGATGATCTTTTAAAAAAACAGTTAATGACGCGATTATTATGTCACCGAGTAGGGGGGTGCATTCAGAGGTGTATGGGTATTGATGCTTTAAACGCACTTTCTGTAATAACGTACGAGTTAGACCAAGCGCTTGGAACCGATCACTACGAAAGGTTTAAGAAGTATTTAGAATATTTTCAAGAGAACGATTTAGTAGCGAGCTGTGCACAAACTGATGCTAAAGGAGATCGATTGAAGAGGCCACACGAACAAGAAGATCCAGATCAATATTTAAGGGTTATTGAAACGAGAGAAGATGGAATCATTGTTAGAGGGTGTAAATAAAGCATTACAAACACACCATACGCAGATGAGATGATAGTAGTCCCTTGTAGATATATGGGTCCGAAAGATAAAGATTACGCCGTAGCATTTGCGTTACCTACAGATTGGGATGGGGTTAAATTATTAACGAGACCTGCTAGCTTTAGAAAAAGTGAACATATGGAATTCCCTGCTGGGAATTTTGGAGACGCTGAGACTTTTATTATCTTTGACGATGTTTTTGTTCCAAACGATAGGATTTTTTTAAATGGTAATGGAGATCCTAGGCAAACGGCATATGCTGGTTTTCTAGCACTTATGTTTGCTCATTATCACCGCCATAGTTATACTGGCTGTAAACCTGCCATAACAGAAGTTATCGCAAGTGCTGCAGCATTAGTTGCAGAATATAACGGCATTGAAAAAACATCTCACGTTCAAGATAAACTTTCTCACCTTATAGGTACTGCGGAACTCGTTTTTGCTGCCGGTGAATCTAGTGCAAAACATTCTGAAAAAGCCCCTTCGGGAACACAAGTTCCGGACGAGATTCTAACCAATGCTGGAAGGAGACTTGCAGGAGAAATGATTTACGAGGAATATAAAGTATTAGCAGACCTTTCTGGTGGCCTTATTGCAACACTTCCTTACGAAGGCTCGTTCTTCTCTGAAGATGTTGGCGAACTTGCTATGAAATATATGAAGCGAAATCCAAGGGTTAAACCAGAAAATGTTTTACGCTGTTTTAGAGGAATTGAAGCTTTCGCGGTGAGCGAGATAGCAGGTCTTTTACAAGTAGCTGGCTTACATGGTGGAGGATCGCCCTCAATGGAAACTATTACTATGATGATGCGCTACGATCTTGAGAAACTGAAAAATATTTCGAAGTACCTATTTGGAATTAAGTCTAAATTGAAAAGATACGAAAGACCAACTGTTACTCCCAGAAAACAACTTGAGAAATTTCGAAAAGCTATGAAAGGAAAAAAATTAGAAAAATAAATACTTGCTTTTAGTTTATTTTTTTTTATCAAATTTTTTTAAAAATTATTAAGTTATTAAGTTACTAATTTATGAAATTATTATGAAGGAAGTTAATGAGAAAGATAAAGTAGTAATAGACAAACTGCTTGGAATTGAGGATTTTAAAGAAATTGAGGTTAGAGTCGACGACACTGATTTGATGCAGGTTGTCCATTCAAATAAGTATCTGAATTATTTTGACGATGGATTTATAAGTTTTGTACAAAAGCTTAATAAAGATTGTGGCGCGCTACACAAAGAAGGGATCGTTTTTCCAGTTAGAAAGGTTGAAATTGAATATTTAAGATCGGCTACTTTCGGCGATAAAATTCTTATTCACACTCGAGTTATAAAAGTAGGAAACACCTCTATAACTCTTGCGATGGATTGTTATAAAAACAATAAATCAAAAGATACCCTCCTGGTTAAAGGCACTATTGTAAGGTTAATTATGGATATGAACAATAATAACTTAATCAAAATAACTGACTTTTTCAGAGATTTTAATCAATAATTGCAATTCTTCACTCTTTCTTAACAAATTTTTCAAGTCTTTTTTTAAGTTCTTCAGACTGCCCAGTTGCAATCATTGCTATTGATTCGCGTGCTAAAACGGATTCAATACTTAAATCTTGGTTTTCATTTATAAATTTCTTTGTATAACGAAGAGAAAGGTGGTCCCTTGAAACTATCATGTTCGCAGTTTTTTTTAGAATACGATTTAGGCCTTCTGGTTTACAAACTTGATTTACTAAGCCTATATTTAGAGCTTCTTCAGCAGAGATCTCATTTCCAAGAAGCATAATTTGTTTTGCTCGAGTTTCCCCGACAATTCTAGGTAATAACTTTGTAGACGCGTTTGAAAAGAAAAGTCCAACTCCTACTTCTGGCAACATGATTCGTGTATCGGTTGCGGCAATTTTCAAGTCACATAGAAGCGTTTGCTCAAAACCGCCCCCAATTACCCAACCCTTTAAACCTACGATAATGATGCCCGGATGTGCTATCATCTCTCTTGTTAGTACTTGCCAAGACTCAAGAAATTCAATGGCCTCAGCCAATCTTTCCTTGTTAGTAAGTAAATCATAGCCATATTTTAAATCAGCTCCTACAGTAAAATCCTTTCCTTTTGCGCTATAGATGACGCAAACATCTTCATTCTCGGAGCTTTGTTTAAAACATTCAATTAATGTTTTAAGAAATTCAAAATCAATTGCGTTTCGCTTATTGGGTTTGTTTAATGTAATTTTTCCAATAACGCCTTCTCTTTCGTATAGTACACTATTCGACATTTTTAACCCACAATAATTTTAAAATAATATCTACTAATAAATTCTTAAATTTTATTTAAATCAAATTAAAATATAAAAAGAAAATTAGTAATTAAATCATCCGCTAGATTTAAATTGGGATAATACAACTATTTTGTTCGAAAA
>JAUWNA010000404.1 GCA_030612905.1 Promethearchaeota archaeon | reverse complement strand
TTTAAAATATTTTTCAGGACCAATCGTAAGAAAATGTATGATCTCCGTATCAATTAAGCTTTCAGAAGACTTGATTAACTCAGCAGTAAGCGATTGAGGCTCCGAGCACGCAGAATCGATGAACACTCGGTTTCCGGGTATTATTTTGCTTATAGCCTCCTTTGCGGTTATCTCCTTTTCCTTCCACTTTTCTCTCCAATTCTTATCTGATGAATCCAATTGTTTCATATCAATAGATTTAATCTTTTATTCTTCTTGTATTATATTAGCTTCGTCCATTTTTAATATTTTTACTTTAAAAATGTATAATATTTGAAATTACTAATAAGCCATTCATATAAATATCGGTTTTTTTACAAATCATTCTATATGAAACCAGAAAGATACATTAATCGTCCTAATACTTATTCTGGTATTTTGTTCTCTCGGAATTACATGAATTTAAAAAAAACTGATAAAAAAATTACTCCACTACCAGAAATGACACACACAATCAATGGAGGAATTAAATAAAAAATATTTTGCTCAAAGTCTACGAATAAGAAAGCTACGCCAAAAATTACCTGTAAAAATGTCATAATAAACATTATTCCTCCCAAAAAGAATAAGAATATAATTAAAACAAATTTCATACTATCCTCTCTACTCTCAAGCATGATACAATTAACGCAAATTCCTAACTTTTCCTCAAAATCCCCCTCAACGAGTTCTTGATTGCAAATTTCGCAATTTGGCATTATTTTTTACTCCTTAATAAAATTAAATAAAAAGATTATACTATTATTTAAAATTCTTTTCTATTGAAAACGAATCTTTTAGAATATTAATTCTTATAACTTTCTTTCGTCAAAAATCGTAATTTAGCAACATATTTATTTTAAAAATCCCTAATGATGAATATATCAAAATGTCCGTATTGTAATGCAGAAATTGGTTTAGAAGATTTTTTCGAAGTTATTGAGAAAGAGAATAAAAAGGGAATATTAAAAAAAAAAATCGGAGACTTTAAAGGAGAAAGAATCAATGTTGGATTTGGTTTTAATAGGGTAAGAATCTGGGTTTGCCCATCGTGCGATAAAATTTTGGGTTTTTCAGAATCTGCCTATAAAAGTTAATAGTTCCATCTCTGATATTTTTTATTTTTATTTTTTTAATAATTTTTTTGAACGTTGTGTTTATTGAATCGTATGCCCATAGTACTCTTTTTATATTATTTATAAATAAAATCTTTAAAAACAATATTATATATTATCTTCTTGAATCAATACTGTCCATTTAATCCAAAAAGTTTAAATGTGATAAGATTGAAAAAAACCTTTAAAATTTTTAAAGAATTTAAAAAATCAAGAAATTCTAACTATACAATTAAATTAGATGTTCAAATTAGTGAAATATTATGTCAGAAAAAGACAAAAAAATGGAAAGTGTACTCACTGAAAATCGGATATTTAATCCCATAGATGTCAATCCCGACTTTGCGAAAACTGGAATGTCAATGGAAGAATACCAGAAGTTATATAAACGGTCCATCGAAGATAGGGAAGGGTTCTGGGACGAACAAGCTAAATCCATAGATTGGTTTAAACCATACGATAAAGTATGGGAAAAAACCGACCTGTTCCCTGGAAAATGGTTTGTTGGCGGTAAACTTAACGTGTCCTACAATTGTCTCGACAGACATGTGAAAGCAGGCAATGGAGATCGAGTCGCTATTATATGGGAAGCTGACGAACCCGGTCAAGTGAGAAAATTTACATATACCGAGCTTCTAAAAGAAGTAAGTAAAGTCGCTAACGGTATGAGAGATTTCGGACTGAAAAAGGGCGATAGAGTAACTATTTGGTTACCAATGATTCCCGAATTAGCGATAATAATGCTAGCCTGTGCCCGAATCGGCGTTATTCATTCCATAGTATTCGGTGGATTCTCGAAAGAAGCTGTGAAAGATAGAGTGAAAGATTCTGATTCGCGATTATTGTTTACAAGCGACGAAACTTTACGCGCTGGTAAGACTTACCCAAAAATGGCTGATATCGTTAAGATTATTGACGATGTACCCACACTCGAACATGTTATTGTCGTTAAGCGTTCAGGAAACGAAGTCCCTCACACTGATAAAGACATTTGGTATGATGATTTTATCGATGGAATGAGCGACGAGTGTGAGCCCGAAGAAATGGACTCCGAAGATACACTATTTTTACTCTATACAAGCGGAACCACAGGAAAACCTAAAGGCGTTAAACACACAACAGCTGGATATATCTTATATACATCGTTCACTCACAGAGTCGTATTCAACTACAAGGAAGGCGAAGTTTGGTATTGTACCGCAGACATAGGTTGGATAACGGGTCATAGTTATATTATATATGGGCCATTGGCAAATGGGGCGACTACTTTAATGTTTGAAAGCGTTCCAACATATCCAGATGTAGATCGTTTTTGGGACATTGTAGAACGCCATAAAGTCAACCAATTTTATACAGCTCCAACTGCAATACGTGCTCTAATGAGACACGGCGATGAACCAGTAAATAGACACGACCTAAGCTCGTTAAAAGTCCTAGGTACTGTTGGAGAACCTATTAACCCAGAGGCTTGGACATGGTATCATAGAGTTGTTGGTAAAGAGCGTTGCCCGATAGTAGATACATACTGGCAAAAAATGTAATCATTTCGAGTACATTGGCTATCAGAAACGGGCGGCTTTATCATGACACCAATTGCTACAGCAACACCTACAAAGCCAGGATCCTGTTGTATGCCTTTTTTCGGCATCAAACCAGTTATTTTTGACTTAGAAGGTGATGAAATCACTGAGCCAAACGAAGGCGGATACTTTGCAATTCAAACACCCTGGCCGGGTATGTTACGCGATGTTTGGGGTGATACTGAGAGATTTAAATCAACCTATCTCGAAAAATATCCAGGGCATTATTACACTGGTGATGGAGCACGA
>JAUWNA010000308.1 GCA_030612905.1 Promethearchaeota archaeon | reverse complement strand
AAAATTAGGGTTATCATTTTCAATAAATTCCATATATCTACTTATAAATTGAGATAATTGATTAAAGTTTGGAGAATTTCCAGTTCTTACAAAAATAGCTGTTAGAGCGTTGCCCATGAGAATTGCTTCAGGAGGGGTAAGACAACACGATAACCCTAAAACAGTTCCCGAATGAAAATAATCGCCTGCGCCAACAGTAAATTTAGGTTTTGAAGTAAATCCTTCAGTTATCCAATAATGATCTTCGACAGTAGATATAGTTGCGAAGTAAGGCGAATGAATTACAAAATAGGATAAATTCATTTCTGTATTAAGCCGTTTTCCACCATCAATATAGTCTGCTGAATTTTCTTGGTAAGGAGCGAAAGTTTTTATGTTATCTAAGACTTTAGAGAGACGATAAGCCTCTTGATCATTTGCACTTATCATCACAGGAACTATTTGGTCTATTTTTTGAAGAATTTTTATCATATCTAAAAGATCCTTTCTCGAACGTTTTCTTATATCCGCTATGTCTACGAAAAATATTTTTTCTTTTAAATTGGATATATTAGGAAAGAGCTCATCCAAGAAATGTTGCCATATATCGTTTAGATTTGGCATTAAAGCCCAATGCCCAAAACCCATAATATCAGATGCTTCTATTATCTTAACTAACTTGCTTAGTTTTACATTATTCATTAGTGTTTTCCAATCAATGTTTAAAATGGGTGTAAAATCAGTTATCATAACTTTTCCGTCGTCAAACTCTAAGCCTAACGTTTGACCAGGATTTGAAATCGGAATTGATTCTACTCCAAGTTGTTGATAGTAAAATTCGTTAAGTTTAGGATGTCCTAAAGCCGCAACCAAATATATTCTTACTCCAAAAGCATTCAACGCTCGACAAGTGTTAGGAGCAAAACCGCCAAAGATCCTCTTTTTTAAGACTCTCTCAATATTTGCCGAACTTCCAGCAACATCAATTAATAATTCTCCAAAAGACTTCATGCTCTCCATTCTTGTCCATTTTTTTGCGCTCGTCCTGCTCTGGACTAACGAATAAAGAGAATCAACATACCCATCAAAACCCAAAAAACAAGATTTTTTTAATACAGTTGTCTGAACGGATTCTAATTTTTTAGTTATTGAATCTAAAGTTTCCAAAGTAACATCGTAGTCGTTTAGCTTCCTATACATAAATGATGATATTCTTTATCTTTTATAAAATTTAATTTTGAATTTATTTTTTAAATACAAACGCAATCATATTCTTCCTTGGCGTTTTGTTATAATTTTATTTTTTTTTCGCTCGATTTCAACTCTTTTTCTAGTATTTTAATTTTTGTATCAATATCTTTCGTTTTAGTTTTCTTTTCTTTTTCAATCGCTTTTAAATTATGATTTAAGATTTTTTCTTTCTCTCTTTTCAAAGAGTTGTATTCTAATTCCAATTTCTTTGTAATAGAAATTAATTCTTTCTTTTTTGTTTTTAATTCATTAATATTTAGGAGGAGTTCATTTAATTTAGTTTGTTGATGAAGCAGTTGTTCACCATGGTCATTAATTTTAGGATCAAATTCTTCATTACATTTATTTATGAAATAAGTTTCTTTTTGTTTCGCTGTCTGTTCAATCTTCTCAATTTCTACTGCTATCTTATTAATTTTATCCTTTAGTTCTTTGTCTAACATCTTGATTTTCTTTGTTTTAATTATATACCATTTTTTAAGCAAAAATAATTAACATTAAAGAATCATAATTTGATTTCACTTATATAGAATTGAGATTCACATCAATATAAAAATTATATGATCAAATATGATTCTTCCTTTCTTTTTATACATAAGGAGAAATTTAATTACTATATAACAAAATAAAATTAAGCTTCCAATAATTTTTGGAGAATTAATGGCATAGAATAAATATCCCAATAGTTATGTTCAATAATTTCTTTTACTAATCCCACATATCTTAAAGAATCGTCCAAATATTTTTTGTAGCACAATCCAACTAATCCACTTGGTAATTCGTTTTCCCTCTTCATCTTTAATAGTTTATCTTCCATGTTTGTTAGCGTGTAATTTTCGAAACTTCCTTTGTATTTCCTACGGCAATTATGATATAGGTCTATATGGTGAAATTTTGTGTTAAACCTCTCGTAAGGTTTTTCCTCATCAGTAATCATCGGATTTTCATCAAAAAAATACAAAAAACGATTGGCGATGTAAGGAATATCAAATGATTTTCCGTTATAGCTAATTAGACATTTAAACTTGGGTAAAATTTCCGTTTTAAAGTGCTCATACATTGCGATCTCCTCTTCCAAATCTCTTGCGAAAAGTATGTGAATTTCAAACTTATCGTTTTTAAAAAACCCTAACCCAATAACAATTATGGGACTATCATACAATCCTAAAGTTTCTATATCGAGAAAAAGTAATTCCTCCTTATCAAAACAAAAAGCAACATCTAAATCGTAAACATATCTATTTCTACACAGAAGGTTGTGTTTTCTATTTTCAATTAGTTTCAAGATATGATGAGCAGATGCGCTGTATTTTAAATTAAATCTCAAATCGTACAAAGATTTTACTCCTTTTCTATTTAGTTGACGCTCTATATTTTCACCAATAAAATAAACAGTCTTTAAGTTACGAAGAAGTTTTTTCCTCGAGAGAGTTAAATTTAAGTCGCATGATAAAGTCTCTTCTTTCCATGTAATTTCCATGAACAACCCCATGCTATTTCTTACAATGGTGTGATTGCGGAAAAGATCTTCGATTTTCTTGTCCCTAAATTGATCTGCTAAGTGAGTTATATCAAATGTCTCAAAGTTATAGAAGTAGTCCATTGTCAATAATAAATAAGGATCTTTATTTAATAATTCAAACTCTGAGAATTTATAATAAAACTAAATAAATAAGGAAAAACAAATTTTTTTAATAATCAATTTTAGGGATATAATCTTCACTTTCTCTGCGTGGAGGCTTATATTTAAAGAATCTTCGAGACTCGCTATCCTCAAGCACATAGTTACTGCCTCCGCCATGAATCATACAATATGGGTCAAAAAGACCGATTTCATTAGCGTATTGTCTAGTAAAACCCCGACCCCCCATAGTTCTAAAGCAATGAATGGCGCTTTCGAACCCTAGTTCTGTTGTACTAATTTTTAAACCCATTGCATTAGCTGCCATTAATTTAGAACCTGCTAATTCTGGATGTTCGTCTAATTGTCTTACATATTGTATCATAGCAGAAATCAGTAGATTCAACTCGCGAATTTTTCGAGAGATTGGAAATCGTATAACTTGATATTGATGTAATCTATGTTTAAATTGTTTACGCTGGAGGGCATAGGCATGAGAATAAATCAATTTTTTCATGGTGTCACCTAAAGCTTCGGCACTTATAACCAAACGCTCTTCTGTTAATTGATGAAACATAATATCCAATCCATGTCCTTTAAGTAAATTTTCTTTTGGAATTTCAGTTCTATCAAATATCAATCGACTGACAAACGCATCGGTCATGCCATATGTTCTAACTCGAGAACTTAGAAAGTTCCTTAACTTCTGATTCTCCGTATCGACAATAACAGCGGCTAATTGTCCTTTATTTAATCTTCCATATAAAATTATGTAATCAGCGATCATACCGTTGGTTATAAACAATTTTTTACCTTTTGCTATTATTTTATCGTCTCTTT
>JAUWNA010000397.1 GCA_030612905.1 Promethearchaeota archaeon | reverse complement strand
TGTAAAAATGGTGAAGTAAAAGTTCCTTGTGGAACTCCAATTGAAGTTCTAAACACGTGAGCTAAATCAAATCCTTCTTTTAAGGAAATCTGTCTCTTTAAAAACTCTTGTAAACTAGATTTATCGTTTACTCCTGAGATTGGAATCCCTGTGAGAGCACCTAAAACTTCTATGTCATTGCGTTGTTTTCCTAAAGTTCTTCTTATGATGAATTGATCGTCGTTTAAACCTACAATCCATACACTTATAGCTCCAAATGTAGGTTGAGAGCGAGATTGGTTCCGTAAATAATCTTTTTGGACCCCTGGCAAAAAATCGAAAAGATTGTATCCAATCATATTTAATACTGTTGATTTTCCCGAACCATTTTGTCCAATTAATATGTTAAGCCCTTCTTGAAACTCTATAACTGTTTTCTTATGAGTTGTTATGTTTTCTAACTCAACCTTAGAAATTATCATTTTTCTTTTTCCTCCTCTTCTTTCCCATCGTCAATGTAATCGTCTAAATCTAAATTAAAATCATCAAACGGATTAAATTCATGTTCCGTGTCGCTTTTTCCCCCCTTCAAGGAATCGTCTTCCTTTTTTGCCAAGATCTCTCTCTCTTCTTCTAATTCTTCTTCTAATTCTTCTTCTATGATAGGGTCCTCAATTTTGCTTGGTCTTTTAAATCCATCTAAATTTGATATGCACCATTCAGTCATTTGCTCTTTTAATTCTGTATAATTTGGTTTTCTTTGAGTAAGTTGAGCTTTAATATCATCCATTAATGCTACGACTTCGTTCTTAATAGGATTAAATTGACTGTGTTCTTCAATAATCGAGAATATAACTTCTTTTTCTATCTCGTCTATAGTCATTTCATCTAATCCCGCTTGTACTTGATCGATTTTAGAAAATAACTCTTTTGTAAATATTCTTACGTCTAAAAGAGCGAATTTTTTCTTAATTGCGTTTCGAAGTTTGTTTAGATCAATTTCTAATCGTGAATATCCTATTTCGCCTTTAATACCAAAAATAGCTATTGGACAATTTAAATCGCTTTTCTCAAGTACGGGTTTTGAGCCATGTAAAGGCACACCCCCTTTCTGAAGTTTATCTAAAATTAAATCAATGGATTTATCAAAATTATCTGTTTTTTCAAGATCTATTGATGATATGGAAATAAACTTTCTATTAGGAATAAATGTTGGGTCAATATCTCCGTTATCGCATTGAATTGAAGTTATTTGTTGTTGGTAATATTCTTTACCTGAAATTTCGGCAATAAAAGCTCCTCGTGTAAACGAAAGCTCAGATAAATCGTTTGTTTCTAAACTTCCTGGGTTAAACATCCATGGATTTTCAGAAGGTAGGGCGTATTGCTTATGATAATGACCTAACGCTAAATAATCTACATTTTCGTGCAGTAATTTAAGAGGTTCTGTTATATTAACGCCAGGTTTTGTCTTATCTTGACCTTTTATCCCAAAATGCATCATTAATAAGTTGAATTTAGATCCGTTTTTAGGAATAGCCTTTTTAATTGCCGGAAATAACTGGTCCGTAAAACTTCCAAAATAAGGCAATCCATATATACAAATATCGTTAATTTCAATCATTCCGCCTCGATGAGTTTTATCAGAATACTTGTCAAACCTAAAAGTTTTAGATTCTTTATTGTACTCCCCTGCTAGTAAAACAATCAAATCTAAATCGGCTAAAAAGCTCATCCAAGAATGTGTTGAGTAAACTGGATTATCGTGATTACCCTCAATGCATATTAAAGGAATATTTCGGTTTAATTTCTCGAAACATTGGTCTTTAAAATTTTGAATAATATGAAAAAGTTCGCTTAACACAGAGGGCCCTATATTTTTATGATCAAAGATATCTCCTGCAATTAACAAAAAATCTACTTCCTCGTTAAAAGCAAAGTTTACTATCCATTTAAACGCGCGAAAATAATCGTTATACCTCTCAGTAAGGTTATATTGCCTTTTACCAAGATGAAGGTCCGCTATATGAATAAACTTTACAGTTTTCATGTATTTCACTAATATTATCTTTAATTATCCTTAATTGTTAATAATTCTATATCTAAATAATAATTTTTCAGATTTATGTTTTTCATTTAGCACTTTAAGAGGTTGTTCTATATTACAAAAATTCATAGCAAATTTTCTGATATGAGCCGATTGTTCGATTATTTTTCGATCCATTGGAATAAATTCGAGGAATTGTTTACTGGCGATTAGAATAATTTTAGCTTTTGCCCTAGAAGTGAGAACATTAAACCGGTTTAAATTATAAATAAATTCACTTTCTGCGTTTAATTGATCTTTATCAGACAACCCTATTGACGAAATAATTAGATCTCTATCAGATCCTTGGAACTTTTCGACGCTGTATACCGTATTGCTAATTAATTTCATTAGAGGGGAATTTTTAAGGTGTGTGATTCGGCTCTTTGGTATTGTCATTTCGTCAAAAATGCGGCGTATAATTAAACGACCTTGAGCATTATGTGGCGCAACGACACCCAATTTTTCCATCCAAAACTCTTTTTCTTCCTTTTCGCCTTTAATATTACACATGGTATAATAGCTAATTACTATTTGTACAGCTAATTCCGCCTCTAAACTGCTCACGCCCACTTCGTATTTTCTATCGTGAATAATTGTCCCTATAACTTTTTTTGGATCTAAGACTTCTTGTACCCATTTTGCTTTAATTCTGTTAATATCGCCTTCCAACGTAAAAGACGCATTACTTGGCGCTGCAATTAATTCTTCGTAAATTCCCAGAATAGACGTAAAATTCATAATTTCCTCGTTAGAGCGATAATTTACTTTTAATTGCACGTTAGGAATGCCATGTCTTCTAACGTAATAGCTAAATAAACTGTCTAAGACGCGTTCCAATTTCTTTGGAGGTTTTACTGGTTGAACTGGAGGTAATTGATTGTAATCTCCTACGATAACAACCTTAGTAAAGGGCTCATATTTAACGTCAGCCTCAAGGCTTAAATCTTTGATAAGTTTACTATCTAAAATCTGCGTACCGGGCATA
>JAUWNA010000149.1 GCA_030612905.1 Promethearchaeota archaeon | reverse complement strand
ATATTGTATTCCAAAATAAAAAAAGACTTAAAAAATTTGTTTAGGGTTGAAAAAGTTATATGGAGATGAGCGGAACTAATTTATCCGGTTCTGAATTAATAAATTCAGATTTAAAAAAATCAGAAATCCATGGACCATTAGAATTAGAATTGTTAGATAAAAATCATAATTTGAGCGTAATAAGTTCTGACAAACAGATCGAAAAGGTTGTAAAAGCACTCTCTTCAAAGACGAGACGCCGAATACTTAAACGAATCCAAAACACAAAGGAAGGGTTGGATGTTTCTGATATCGCTTCAATTTTAGGCATGACCGAAGCTAATATATCTGCCCAAATTAAAAAATTACAGGAGGCTGACTTAATTTACTGCGAATATTGTTCAGGTCAGCACGGAGTTCGAAAAATCAGCAAATTAAAATTCGAACAATTAGTTATAAAATTCTAATATTCCTATTTTCTTCTTTTATACATGAAGAAATCATTTAATGAGAAATACATTCATTGGAAGTGAGAAACTAATATATTTTTGATTTTTTCAAAATGTCCTAAGTTCACTTTTTGAATGTCGTTTAAAGTTTCGACTAAACTAGATTTTTCAATTTTCCTTACGATTTTGAAGTACGAACTTTTTTTCAGCTGTTTAATTAAAGCATTATTCTCTTCGAGATTTTTTAGGAGATATTCAGTGCAATTTATTTCCTCAACACCCAGAATAGTTTGGATAATTTCTAATAGCATTGTATCAAAAGTAATTCTTAATATGATTTCCCTATCAAAATCCTTTTTTATATTTATCAAATATTCTTTAAGCAATGATATCGATTCTTTAAAGAGTTCAATCGAATTCCGGCCAAGGTCTTCGATTTTTTCTTTGAAATCCGGATTTCTAGTGGCTGTTAGGCATATTGCTGAGACAGTTTGATATTCAGCGATAAAATGAATAAATCTAGCTTTAGCGTTAAGCGCGGTATCTTTAGATTCTTCCTCATCTAATAAAACACCTAAGTTATCCAATGATTGTTTAAAATAAGTAGAAATCGTATAAAATTTGTCAGCAGCAGCTTCAAATTCTTTATTGATAATTAAGTTCTGTGCCTTTATTTCTTCTTTTTGATATAGTTCATCAAACTTATTAATTCTCATTACCGCCTTTAAAATTAATTGTTTGCCTAAATCTTTTGTTATATTAGACCGCTCAAACGATTGTCCAGCTTTTAACAAAAGGATCGAAGCTAAACTATTATAATCTTCAGGATCTGTTTCATATAAATAATCTCCAGCTTTATTCCAACTTTCACCAGCGGTTTCCCAATCTTTCATTCTAAAAGAGATATTCCCTAATCGAATAAGTAACTTAGCTGATATCTCGTATAATTTTAATTCTTCAGTTTTACGGATTATCGATTTTAAGCGATAAGTTGCTTGAATATTGTTTTTAAATTGAGAAATAAGATGTGTTATTCTTATATATAATTCATCTAATTTGATATAACCTCCGATATCGAGATAAATTTGGGCTGCTTTCTCGTATTCATCTATGGCTTTATCGCCTTCCCCTTGATCAGCTAATTCTTCGGCCCAATCAATTAATTTAATTGCTTCAATTTCTTTTTCTTCTTTAAGGTCATTATTATACGACATATTCCTACTTTCCTATTTACCAGTAATTATAATAAGTTAATTATATTGTATATCTTTTTTGTTATTTACTGAATTAGTAATTTTATCCAAATGTGTAATTACTATAGTTATAGTAAGAAATTAAGCTTATTTAAATTTTGATTATGTGATATTTAGCTCTTTTTCTGTATTTTATAATTTATCTAACAACTTGATATTATTATTTTTCAACACTTTCTTGAACTCTAATGCTTGAAAAACAGACGCAAAGCACTCTTTAGCATCTTCAATCGCGCCATAGAATAAAAAGTTAGAAAACCACGATGCTATAGCCATTATACTAGCTTTTCGATATTTGGTATGAAATCTTTTATTTAGTCTAGGTGAGGAATATTTAAAAAGAAAAAGAGTAGGCGCGGTACCAACAGGGAGTTTAAGAGAGCTACTAATTAATTGTTGCGTTTCGAGGATGTGGGCTAAGCTTTCGATGTCAATTACCCCTCCATCGACCCAAATGTTCTTTATACCAATTTTTTTCAAACCATCAATAATATTTGTATTTCCCGGTTGGTTATTTTCGGTTATGTAAGAATATCTTTGCGTAGAGCTCATATTTCTTGAGGCTAAGATTAAAACCACAGCAGAAGTTATTTTGTTCTTTTGGAGAAGTTCAATTTCTTTCATATTTTTTAGGTTTGATACAGCATTATATATAAATTCATTTGGCTTAACCCCATTTTCTGAAAGCCATTCAAGACCCGCAACTCTAGCCCCAAAAGTCCCCCCTAAAACAAAAGGGGGTTCAAATTTATCAAAATAAAACTCTAAATATTTTACCATAGCCTGAGGTGTAACTGCTGAAATCTCAATTAAATCAGGAATTTTATATTGTTTAGCTAAAGCTTTTTGAGTGCTAATTCTTTTAGCAGCTTTTTCTTCGTCAAATATTTCTTCATTTTTACGATCAACCAAAGTTTGACTTTGATAAAACATCGTTCCAATCATTATGGGGGGTAAATCATAACCACCATAACCTAATTTGATATCTCCATATAAAAAATATTCTTGCGGCATATTAAGATCATTTTAAAAATTCAATATTAAGATAGTATCATTTATAGCACTAAGACTATTTAAAACTAATATTTATAAAAATATAATTTAGTAAGATAGCTGTAATTAGAAAAGATGTAATTTTACACCACAATTTTTACATTGTTTATTTCTTAAATCTTTAAAGCATGTTTCATGGTACAAGGTTTTACAGTTATCACACCTTAAAATTTCTTGTCCTTCTTCAAATATAAAATTACATACGGGGCAAGAGTTAAACAACTCGTCAGAATCTAAATCCTTAAAATTCACTTTTTCTGTGTGAGATATTTCTGGCTCTTTAGGAGCCTGTTTTTGTTTTATACGCGGTTTAATCAAAGAAGTTAATTTTTGAGCTTGAGAAACTTCAGTAGGAATTTTTAAGAGATAAAAGCAATGAGGACACCGGACGGTCCCGGCCAGTCTCATTTTTTTGTCTTTTTGGGCTTCTGCCCACGAATTTAAACAATGAATATGAAACGGAGTTTGACATTGAGGGCAATACCGTCCGCTAATGTAAAATGAACTTTTTGTATATGGGTTTGTGTCGGAAAAACAAATCGAACATTTCTTATAATCTCCTAAACCTTTCATTTGTAATACTCGCTGTTCTTGATCTTTAGTTAAATCTTGAACTCTTAATAAATCAGCAGATATTTTTCTTAGAAAAGCAGGATTTTCGATCAGGGAACTATCTCCACCACCATAAGTTTTAACGTTAGAACTTGCTAGATCGTGAGCTGATTGCAATAAAGTTTGAGCATCATTATTGTAGTAATAATTACCACCTGTTATGTCTGACATTCTTTTTAAAACATTAAGAGTAGAGAGCTCTCCTAAACGAAATGAATCTATTTTAATGTTTAATCCTTGAGCAAGGCGCGCCATTTTCAAAGGATCTATTGCCATTTTTGTGTAGTTTCCGTCAGAAATAATAAGAATTCGAGGAATTTTAGCTGCTATTTTACGTAATTCTGAAATAATAAGTTTTATTGAGAGACCTAAAGCCTCTCCCATTGATGATTTACCAGAAATGTTTAAAGAATCTATAGCGTCAAAGAGTCGACCCTTTATGTTCGTGAAATCAATGATTTTCTTTGGTTTATCAGAAAATGCAACAATCGCAAAGGCACTCGAATTATCTTCAGCAAACCTTTCGCTGATTAGCTTCTTTACAGCATCAATACTACATTTCATTCGGTTTGGCTGATAATCTGTTCGATACATAGATCTAGAAGTATCAATACAAATAACAATGTTCTCAGGAGTCCATTCAGACAAGTTCAAATACCCTTATTACTTTTAAATATGCCCTTAATTACTTTCTAAACTTTATATGAAACAATAAGAATAAATATTTATGGTTTTATCTGTTTTATGTGTTTTTCACAAAACTAAAGTTTTATTAATATTTACTTTATTATAAAATAAAGTTATAGACTATTAAAAAGCATAATTGATATTAGGTTCGTTGACAAAAAATGTCTGAAGAGGAGATTAGAAAGGTTGTGATTAAAGACTTCTTCAAAAGTTCTGTTATTATTAATGAACTAGATGAAGCATTAAGGTTCAAGCCGAATAGTCTTATTGGGATTGATCAGATTTCTAGCGATAAATTAATTGAACATAATATAAAAAATATTGAAGCGTTAGCCAAAGTTCCTTTAGACAATCTTCCCAAGATAGAAGAAATTCCTATAAATGTTCTTACAAAATGGGTCAAGATAGCTCAAGTATTAGAGAAAGCGATTAGAGAAAAGTTAAGAGCTCATAAAAAATTATTAATGATCGGGCTTGATAATGGAGGAAAAACCAGTATTTTAGCAGTGCTTCAGGATAAGTATTCTATAATTAAGTCCTTGATGCCAACAAGGGGGGTTAAGCGCGAAAAATTAGATTTTTTCGGTTATCCAATACTCTCATGGGATTTAGGGGGTCAAGTTCAGTATAGAGAGAAACTATACTTTAATAAACCTGAGCTATTTTTTACTGAAGCAGATTTAATTTTGTACGTTGTCGACACCCAAGAGACTGAACGATTTACAGAATCAGCAAATTACTTTCGCCAAGTTTTGAAAGCTTTAAAACAATTAAATGAGGCCCCCCCAATTTTAGTTGTACTTTCTAAAAGCGATCAGGATGTCCGCACCTCGCTCGAATGGCAGAATAACGTATCTACTATAAAATCTAAATTTGATCACATTGCTGGTGAATTTGAGAAAATATCTATTAGCTATTCAGATACTACAATATTTCAGAAAGAAACGATAATGCAAATGTTTAGCGAGGCGTTAAAAAAGGTCTCTGAAACATCTGAAATTATCGAAAACATCCTCGAAGATTTCACCCATGTAATTGAAGGTAAAGCAGCTAGTTTGATTTCCATGGACGGATTAATTTTTGGAAACTTCACAGACTCAGAAACTGACAAGGCATTGTTAAATAATACAGCTTTAATTATGCAAACTCTCTCAAACTTCCACAGTTCAATTGGATTAATTAGAGAACCTTCGATGACGCTTAATTTCCCCCTAAATGGATTTACTATTCGAGGAGAAAAACTATTTGAATATTCCGAATTGAATATTCCAGTTTATTTATGGATCTTATCAGAAAATGTCGAGCTTCTTTACGAAAAAATCGATTACTTCAAGCAACAACTATTGCCCTTAATTAATTTATTCCTCTAACTATTTTTCTTTTTAATTTTATCGATTAAATACAGAATTCCTTAAATTAGTAAAAATAAAAAGATTTAGAAAGATATAATTATTTTCTTTATTCATTCAAAGCTTCTTTTGCCGAAAGTAAATATTCGGTGCATTTATCCATCATTTCAATCGCGCTGTTAAAATTTTCCACAACTGAAGTTAGACTTCTTTCCTTT
>JAUWNA010000299.1 GCA_030612905.1 Promethearchaeota archaeon | reverse complement strand
GAGGTGCTAACGGGGCTCTATTAGTTTTTGACTTAACCAATCCTACATCATTTGAACAATTAAAATTCTGGTATGATGAATTACTAGAAAATACTGAGGGGTCAAAAATTCCTAAGATATTAGTAGGAAGTAAAAGTGATTTATTAGATTCAACCCCAATAGATAAGATAATCCAAGAAGAAGTTATAGAGGATTATGTAGAAGAAAAGGAACTGGATGGTTTTTTTAAAACATCAGCTTTAAATAATCTAAATGTGCTTGAAGTATTTAAAGAGCTAAATAATATGATATTAAGATTTAACAATACTTCATATGTTGTGTCTTAAGAATGTTTTTTGTTAAATTAAAAAGTCCTCATATAAATAAAATCGGAGAACTCATTAAAGAATAATTTCTGCTCTTTATTCAGATCAGGATAAATATTTTTTAGATAACTATTTGCTTGACTAATTAAATTTTTAGAAAAGTGTTCCGCAATAATTATAGCGTTTGTTTCAGCGAAAACATCCATAACTTGTTTGACATCGTTTTTAGTTAAATCTTCTTCTTTATGGTAAATTTGATTCAAAATTTTGGATTGTTCTTCGTCTGTATTTTGAACGGCTAATATGTAAACGATCTTTTTTTTCCTTCCTTTAATATCGTCTTGCATGTCAAGCATATCGTCCCGAATCGCAAACGCTTGGCCCATAAGGGTCATTGCTTTACTTAATGGATTTATCTGATAATGAGTATTTCCTTTGGCTAAAATTGCTCCAATTTTCGTTGATTTTTCCAATAAACTAGCCTTTTGCATTTCTGCGATATTTAAATACTGTTCTAAAGACATAGTAATATTGTGATAACTCATATATTCCTCAACTATTTGCCCTTTCATTAATTTATCCATTGCCGAGGTGTATTCATTTAGAGCTAATAACTTCAAATTCTCGGGAAATTTTGAAGCTTTAATGATGTCAAAACCTAATAAGTATCCTTGCGTACCACCTAATACGCTCATGTCTCTGCCATAATTGTTGATTAATTCGTCTTTATGCGGAATCTCTATGTTCTTAAAAACTTTATTTAATTCGTTTTTAAGTTGAACATGAAAAGTAGGTTTACCTCTTCTTTCATTATCACCATCCATAAGGTCGTCATGAATTATATGCCCGCTATGCAACAACTCTACGGCTAGAGATACTTTCCTAATTTGATTTATTTGAGAGTCCAAATAAAGAGGATTTACAATACCGATAAACGAAGCGATCAACAAAATTGGATGAAGTCGTTTCGCCTTTTTATTTAAAATAAATTCTTGAAGTTGTGTAAAAAAATCTTTCAATAGAATTTCGTTTTCATTATTGTTCAAATATGAAAAATATTCTTCTAATTCTTTATCAATAGCGGCTTTCTCTACTTTTAGGAATTCTTCGATCATTGTAAAATCACTAATTTTTCTTAAACAGTTCGTATTAATATAGAATTAATAATAATATATCTTTTTGTGTAAACAACATTTTTATTATTATATTTACAATATCTCTTAAATCTATTAAGTAAAATAAAAAAAGTGATTTTAAAATTCTAATAGCTGTGGTGTCTGATTCACATGACAATCGAGAAAACATATTAAAAGCAGTTTCAATAATTAACGATAAAGGTGTGGATGCGATTATCCATTGCGGAGATTTTATCGCTCCTTTCGTGAAGCTTTGGTTTGATAAGCTCAACGATTCGATTAAAAAAAGTTTCTATGGCGTATTCGGTAACAACGATGGAGAACGCCTATATATGACGCAAGTTTTAGGGCAAATTTGCGAATTCGCACAAAACGGTAATGAATTAATAATTGAATTAGGTGGAAAACGCATTTGGGTCTCTCATATGCCAAAACAAGAAACTATTGAAGCTTTAGCGTATTCAAAAAAATTTGATATAATCTTATCTGGCCACACACATATAGCAGTTAATAAAAAATATGATAATGGGGTACTAGTAGTTAACCCTGGCGAAGTTTGTGGTTATTTAACGGATAAGCCTACTTTTGCTATCATTAACACTGAAACTTTAGAAGCTGAAATTATTGAAATTTAAACTAAAAGAAAATTTACAATTTTTCGGTATTAACACCTTTTAGGTGATAACCAAAATTTTTTTCTTTTACTTATTTAGTAAAAATTTAGATTGATATCATTTAAACTCTTAAATTTATTATTTCTTTATTCAGCAAACTATCGTTCTGTGTGCTGTGTGGGGTCTCAACTTCAAGGAAAACATTAATATAGGAGTTCTCCCCAGTAATAAGTAGAAATAAAAAATTGGTGGATTAAAATGACAATTTATTCTAATTTAGACGAAAAGATACCTATAAATTTTTTTTCTGGACCACAAAAACTGAATTCAAAATCAACATCTCAAACAATGTGCGCTCATTTAGGCTCTCTCGTATGGGATGGATTCAACAATTTAGAACATAAAAGAGAGCATAGAATTATGTGTTCAAAATGTGGGAAACGGTTTGGAAGGGATATTGAAATGTGGAATTTATTATCTTATCAACAAATGATTAAAATGATCCTTTACGAGCTATTCATTTTAAAGTTTCCGCTCACTGGAGTGGCAAAACAATGGGGAATTCCTCAACAAAAGTTAAGCCAATTTAGAAAATCGTTTGTTTCACAAGTCTTCCAACAGAATTCGGAGGTAATTGAGCAAAAATTAAAAGCACTTCCAAGAGGTGTAATATTAGGAGATGAGACGTATTTGGGTTCTCGAGGCAATTCTGATACAGAAATTGTATTTATCAACAATGAATACGAAACGCTTTCGATCGGACTCGCAGATGAGGGCGATCTCAAGGCATCAATTCTTGAAGCTTTCCACAAAATCCCTGAAGCGTGTAGAGAAAGACTTAAAATCCTCATCACCGATGGCGAGCCTTCTTACAAATCAATTGCTAAGATCTTCGGTAGTAAAGTAATTCATGTGGCTCAATTACATACCCAAAAGCAACGTGGAGAGGTAATTGTCAGCAAATATGAAAAACTTGGTCCTCACTTTCTACATTATAAGATCTACACGCATTGGAAGGCATTTTATCGCAATAAGTATGAACTCGCGTTTAAGTGGGAGATCAAGTTCATTAAAGGCAAGATTCAGAAAAAGAGAGGCAGACCTCTGAAAGCAGATACATCGGAAACTAAGAACGAACGATGGCGGCAAAAATTGGAGAAGTACCAATCCGATTCGTTCCAGAAAGAAGGTACTGCCAAAATTTTCGTAAATTTCGAGACTAACAAGTTATCCATCCGTGCGGGCGCCAAAAAGTGGATGATTCGGATGCTCACTCCTATATTCAAAATTTTTAAAGGAAAACACATTACCACCAACAAGATAGAAAGTAAACATTCACAGGTGAAAAGAAACGGAGCAGGGTGAAAGCAGAGAGATAAGGAATACGGGCATAAATTATACGCTCTTCACACTTTCCTTGTAGAATATGGATATATCCCATTTACAAATCTCGCGGGGCGTTCTTTGTATAGTTATTTAATAAAAAGTAGTAAAAAGAAAAAAATAGGGTATAGAACCCTCGAAAACGATCGTATTCGCGTTCAAACCGTTCTAAGCGCCTATGAGTAAAAACTTAAATTTAATGATCACCTAAAAGGTGTTATACCCTAATTTTAACATTGATCGTTTTTTTCGATTTTTTATTTAGTGGCCAAGATGAAGATACTGAGTAGTCTGAATGAAATCAATCTATCCATCATTTACCAAATGATTTTTTTGTCGCATTCAGTACAGGAAGGACCAAGACCCCATTCCTTAATTCTCTCCGG
>JAUWNA010000083.1 GCA_030612905.1 Promethearchaeota archaeon | reverse complement strand
AACTGTAGCAGGACAATATGGACAAGTCTTAGTGATAAACATTTTCATTTTTGACTTTGGTATTTTCTTAAGGTGGGATACTATTTGATCTTTGTAGTATGGACTCACTCCCGAAAAGTATTGAAGGCTTTTAAGAAAAGGTGCTAACTCCGCTCCGGCAGGTGTCGCTGAGTACTTAATGACTACCTTTCCTTCTTTGCCAACAAATAAAATAGCTGGAATTCTAGTAATATCATATTTCTTTGCGTCTTCCTCGTTTTCTTCCGTTGAATATTCCTCTATACTTAATTTTCCACCTGATACATCTTCTAATGTTTTTAATAATTCGTAAGTACCTTCACAAGACATACATCTTCTTAGTTTACTTCCATCCTCTTGAGTTTTAAAATCAGTAAAGAGTTTTAACGATATAATATCTTTTAATTTTATCATTTCTCTCTTAATATTATCAAGTTCATTCTGGGAAAATAACATAAAAAATCACCAATTATATTCAATCTATTGTGAATATTTGAAATTACTCTTAAAATTGTTTTCCATTTAAATTATAAAGATTCTTAATTATCGATTTTACGATATTAACTTTTAAAAATGTCCTTTCTAAGAATTCAAACTGGCTTTTTAAATAACTTTTAAAAATACTTTAAGATTTCAAGTAATAATATGAAAAATATACTGTGCTTTTTATATGATACTTATGCTGATTTCGAGATTGCTCTTGTGTGTTCTTATTTGAACCTAAATGAGAACATAAAAATTACCTATATTTCATATGATAAAGACTTTGTTTTAAGCTCAGCAGGATTAACAGTCAAACCTGACTTAACAGTAAAAGAATCTTTAAATCTTGTTAATGAAATTGATGGACTAATAATTCCTGGAGGATTTGAAAGACCTTTCCATCTTGAACTTAAGGAATTAATTAGAAAATTATACAATGGAAAGAAATTATTAGCAGCAATATGTGCGGGTCCAGAATTTTTAGCAAAATCTGGTATTTTGGAAAATATAAAATTCACTGCTGCTGTTGAACCCCAAGAATACGATGAAAAAAATGAAATAGATCCTTTTCCAAGATATAATTATCTTGAAGAGAGAATGGTTAAGGATAATAATATCATTACAGCAAAGGGGGAATGCATTTATAGATTTTGCATTGGAAATTTTCGAATGGTTTAAACTTTACGATTATGAGGCTGAAAGAGAAGAATGTAAAAGAATGTGGAGCCCTGATTGATATCTATAGTAATAAATACAAAAAATCTAAATATATACTACAATTGAATATAATTATTTTTATATATCCATTTAGCTTTTTTTTATCATCCCTGCTTCTGCCTCATACTTTCCACATAGTCTTTCTCTTTTTGCATGTGAATTTCTTGTAAGTGGCGTTTTTTTGCTTGCCATTCTTCGCCCTCGAGAGGAACAAAATATAACCCTATTATGGCAATGATGATGCAAATAATTGGTACGATTGATACCGCAATTAAAACTCCCGTGGCAACTGATGCTGGTTGATTTGACACACTAACGCCTTGTTGAAATCCGTACAATCCCATTATACCTAATAATAAAGCGTGAGCAATCGAGACTGCGGGTTTGGTTATTAAAGCATTCACACCAGAATATGTGGTTTCTCTTCGCTTACCCGTTCGTATCTCATCGTAATCGATAGCTTCACCCATGAGTGGCGATTGATTTAACATGAACATTAATAAACCCAAACCAACGAATCCTATTCCAAATGTACCAATTTCAAACGGAATTTTCGAGTTATTTGCTAATCCTACAAAAAATAACATTATATAACCTATCATTGATATAAGACCACCCAATATCATCACTTTTTTGAGCCCCCACGATCCAATCTTGTTATTTGCATAAATTGTAAGTGTTATCATTATAATCAGAGCAGGAATTAAAAAAATAATTGATAATTCACTAAATATGAAGACATAATCAAACAAATAGATAAAACCCGTAAATAGTAGCTCTGTGATGACGACCATGAAAAATATTACAACTTCTATTATTAAAAATGGTTTATTTTTTAGCGTTTCAGTGATGCTCTCGACAAATCCGAAAGCTTCTTCCTCTTGAGTGTACAAGTTTTCTTTAATGTAATAACTACTTGCAAATATTAACAAGCCAGAAATAATACCAGCTATCGTGACTACTATTTGAAAAACGAGTTGATTTGGGTTATCACCTGCTAAGAATAAAGATTCTATGACCCAACGCGATATCATTCCAATTGCCCCAAAACACACACCAAATACGGTAATACGATTCCTTTCCTTAGCAGTTATTGCCATTTCAGCAGGTAAACCAAACGTAATAAGACCTATCATGCTAAAAAAAGTATCAAACACATATAGCATTAACAAATGATTGAAAAAAAGACCTATCTCTCCTTGCATGAATGGAAACCACACCAAAATGAAGGATAACGTGTATGGCAGGGCTCCAAACCTTAAATATGGGATCCTTCGACCCCATCTTGTTTTAGTTCTTTCTTCAAGGATGCCAATGATGGGATCGTTTATCATGTTCCATACAATAAAGAGCATCCATGACCACGCTAAGAGCGCTGGATTTGCACCATATATTTTAATATAGAACACATCTATTGTTCCTAATCCAATTGTGGACATTAGTGAACTTCCCGCATTGGCAAATCCAACACCAAATTTATATTTAAGTGGGATGTGTTCCTCGTATTCGACTTGTTTTGAGCCAGAACCTTCATTTGAATTGTTTGACATTTAAGTACACCTTTTTCTTTTAACGCTATAATGACAATTTTAAAATCGCGAAATTATAAATGCAATTTATTATTGCTTAAATATAAAATTAGATGATATGAATAAAATGAAATATAAAAGTATTGGATTAAGCGCACAATCGTATAATAAAGATGACATCGTAAATGATTGGTTAATAAAGTAATAAATCACACATATCTCTAGCTTTAAACTTGACTTTTTCTTTCCTTCCGTATGCTTTTAACGCCCAAAAAGCATCAGGACAATAAGATGTAATATAATTATCTCCCTCCTGCAAATCCAGTAAATAACCTCTTTCTTCCTTAAAGTCCTGCATTCGATTTTTTACTATTGCTTCTGATATATCAACACGTAGTTGATGTCCTACTCCAAATCCACAACAGTCTCTTGGAACTTCAGACAAAACATTATATCCGCTTTTCCTAAAAAGATCTTCCATATCATCAGCTATATTTGGGATCTCCCCATTTTTTAGTGGACAAGCATGTTGTACTATCAAATTTCCGGATTTCTTCGTTTTTGAGGGTTTCAGATACTCAGTAAAATATCTAACTTTAATATTATGTTCATGATAGTGTTTTTTAAAAACCATATAGCAACTAGGACATACAGTAATAATCTGTTTAAAACCCTTTTCTTTAAATAATTTTAAGTTCTTTTCTACAAATTTATTATAAATTTTATGTTCTCCTGTACAGAGAATAGGATAACCACAGCATATTTCTTGTTCTAAGATAGTAAAATCTACATCTTTACCTAGAAGATATCTTGCAGCGTTTTCGGCATATTTTGGAGTTTTCACGGTCGAAAAGCAACCAAAGTATAATAATGTCTTGCTGCTTTTTTTAATACCCTTTAAAGGTTTAATTCTGCTTTTATTATACTTAAATGGAGTTCCAAACTTTTCTAGAATCTCAATTTGTTCGCCCAAGCCTTCTATCTTATTTCCATCATCTAAAAATTTCTGTTTTAAAAGAAACCGCTCATAATGCGTGCCGCAAGCACCACAATGAACGCAATTATACAACCTAAAATAATCTTCTTGCTTGAATTTGTAACTACCCTTAGTTTTTAATAACTCTATTACTTCTTCATTAGTAATAAAATTTTCTGGGTCAACATCTCTGCAGGGACAACTATAATCTTCATTCATTTTAGTATTTTATAGTAGTAATTCGAATACATCTTTAGCTTTAGGCTTTATTTTGCATAATTTACTATATCTTGCTAAGACCCACCAGCAGCTCGGACAATATGTAGTACAAAAATCACCACCTGCTTCATCAAAGTCGCCCAATCTTTTACGTGCTATTTTGTCAATGACATCAGTACGATGCATATAACCAAGACCACCACCGCAACACCAGTGAGGGATGTCTACGACTTCGTACCCGCTTTTTTCTAATGTGCTATTTACCAATTTATCAATACCCTTCGTGCCGCGATTCATTAGTTGACAAAGGTGTTGCACCCCTACTTTTCCTGACTTTTTGGTGTCAGAAGGTTTTAAATACTCTGAGATGTATTTAAATTCCACTTCTGATTTCATTGAGGGCTTGTAATATTTATTAAAAAGAAAGTAACACGCAGGACACAAGCAAATAACTGTTTTGAATTTTTCAAAAATTTCTATATTTTCTTCTTTACAAGTTTCAAACTCTTGAAAACAACCAGATGCGAACCAAGGCCACCCGCAACATATTTCTTTATCTAAGATTGTAAAATCGACTTTTTGTTTTAACAAATATTTGAGCGAATGCTCTGTATATCTTGGAATTCGTATTGTCGAAAGACAACCCATATAAAAAAGAGTGTCAGATTCTTTAGGGATTCCTTCTGGCGTTTTAATACGCATTTTATTCGAAGGATATGGCGTACGATATTTGCGAAAACATTCTATCATATCATCAAGACCTTCAACGCTATTACCATCTTCGAGGAATCTTTGTTTTAAAAGAAGGCGCTCTTCTTCTGTGTCGCATTCACCGCAATGAACGCAGTTATAAAGTTTGTAGTAATCTTCTTGTACAAATTTTAAGGTTTCTTTGCTTTTGGTTAAATTCCTAACCTCATCATCACTCAAATAATTATCGGGGTCAACTTCCTCGGTAGGAAAATTTTTTCTCCCTTTAATTCTTTCTTTTAACGTATTCACCTAAAAATTGAAATTGAGAATCTTTAATAATAATGTGGTTTAGAGTTTATAAGCTTTGTATGAGTATTTTGATGTCGAACTATTCTTTTTTAATTTTCACATCAGTTCTTTGGATCCCTACTTCTTTATTTCCCGGAATCGCCGTTCCGCAGTTGTCTCTTTTAGGCTCGCCTTCTTTAAAGTCTTTTTCTAATTCCTCTTCTAATTCTTCATCTGTCATTTCTTTATTTGGCATATATTATAGTGAGAATTTGAATTATTTAAGGATTTTATTTATAAAAAATTGGTTTGTTAAATATAAAGCGCTAAGTTATACACAAAATAAAAGAAAAAAAATGTAATACTAGAATAATTTATTTATCAAAGTTTTCTAAAACTGCGTTCTCTTTTTCAAGAGGTCTCCTTTCCGGAACGATCACATACTCTGTATTTATTGTTTCGTAAAAATCTGAACGTAGATACAAGTTGCAATAACAAGCTCCAAATTCCTTCACATCAGCAGGAGCGTAATCACATGGGCAAATTAGATCTCGATCCAAATCTCTATTACCTGAAGCAAGACGACAGGGACAAGATTGATAGCCGTGTTTTTTCTTATTTTCTACTAAACCATCAATTAAATTATCAAATGTGACTTGATCTTTATTTAAAATCCAATCATTTTTTTGACTGACAACCTTTACGTACTCTTTCATTCCTTCTTTAGTTTCCATGTCCATCTTAATTTCCTCCGGGTTTCAATAACTCTTCGTATTTATTTGGATCATATCCGATAACAAATTCATCGTCGCAAACGAGAAAAGGATAGGCGATTCTGTCTGGTTTGTATTTCTCTCTTACATATTTTAATAACTTTATTTTTTCGCCTGAATCGATTTTATCAAGATCGACATATCGATACTTCACATTCTTGTCTTTTAAAAGAGCTTTGCATTTTTTGCACCACATACAAGTTGATAGCGTAAAAATCATTACATCGTGAGTATTGTCTACCCCATCAACTTCTTGTGCGAGTTTTTCTATAAATTCTGGGAACATTTTTTACACCTTAAATCTTTTTAATTAGTAATTTTGAATTATAATAATTAGATTTTATTACTTTTTGCTAAGTTTACTTTCCAATTTGGGTCTATACACTCGTAAGCACTTTCTGTGAGCTTTCTTATATCGCTATCACACGATGATAAAAGAATACCTAAATGTTCCAAAGCCCTCTTATCTCCGATTTTCATCAAGCTTTCAACAATTAAAAATAAACGCGTTTTATCTTGCTCATCTTCTGGTTTTTCGAGTTCTTTTTTTAACAGCTCTACAATTCGCAAAGTAGCTTTTGCGTTTTTAATTTCACCCATTGCCTCTATTATCCTGTTTATGACAATAGGGTCTTTCTCCAATCTTAAAGCTTTCGCTAATAAATTTGTGGCTCTGCCTTCTTTGAAACGCCCAATCGCTCTAGCAGCAGAAGCGCGTTCCATTATCTCTCCATGAAATAAATTTTTCATAGCAAGATCGTACTCATTATCTCTATCTTTAGAAGTATTAGAATTCATTAAGTAAGAAAGATTGTATAAACATTAAAATTTGATTTTTATAAATTATTAAATTTATTTATGAAAATAGTTATTTGATTTGAATTTTTAGATTAAAATCATTTGATATAAAACTCATTGTGTCTTTAATATATTTTAAGTAAGAAATAATTACTTTTTTATTGCCATGTCGAAAGATTCCATCCTTTGCGTCTCGTATTTTGATACTATTCTCGGACCAAATACGCTTTATTGTAATTCCACATTAAAAACTAAAGAACACCCTGATTTAGGGCGAATTCTGGAATTTTCTGATGAAGAGGGAAATTTTGTGTTTACATTTAGAAAATACCAAACTATAAATCACATTTTCTATATCGATTCAGAATACGCTCGAGGTGGAAAAGAATTGCTAATGATAACATATTTAATTAGAGCTGCTTATTTTAAAGATGAAATTACTGATGTTTATAATTATTTGTTATCTAAAACTCCAGATCTCGAAAAGTTTGCTTCTGAGCTTAAAAATTTTGATGGCCTTACAGAACTTCTTCACAGTCATAAAAATCGAACAAATCATAAAAATACACTAAACTTAGCTTCGAAAAAATTTAAAAAAAAATTCTTAAACATCTTTAACGGATATCTTGAAAAAATGACTCCACAAATAAGTATAACTTCTCATTTATTAGCTAAAGAAGATTTAAAGAAAGTTTACATATTTGGCCCAGAAAATGCAGGAAAGACTACTTTCGTAAAGAATTTAGAGGTTACGCAATTCCTTCAATATAAGAACAACGGAATGAAAAGAGATTTAGCCAATAAAATTTATGACTTTTTAATCGATAACATCGAAATCTTAACTTACGAATGTATTGAAGATGATACAAATGGGAAAATTGTAAAATTATATGAAGATTGTTTGGATAATGCTCAAGGCTTCATTTTAATATTTAACGCGTCCAACAAAGACTCGCTCAAAGAAACTATCGAAATGTTTCGATTGGTCTTAAACAGATGTTTAGACAAGGGAGATTTTATGCCTGTACTCATTATTGGCAACAAATTTCACGATAAAGAAGAAATAACTCCCGATTTGATTTATGAGAATTTTGACATGGACGAAATGGCGGAGTGTGGACTTCTTATGAAGTATTTCTCTATCGATGTTCTTAGCGAGAATGAAAAAATTATCGAAGCAATTCGTTGGTTGCTGAAACAAATAATTTA
>JAUWNA010000351.1 GCA_030612905.1 Promethearchaeota archaeon | reverse complement strand
TATTAGAGAATCTAAAAAGACTTGTTTATTGATAGAAGCCAATAATATGCTAAAAGGTAATGACAAAATCAGACTCAATGAATTAATCGAAAGTATTAATATGACTCAAGATGAAGTTCAAGAAGTAAGAGAATTGTTTCTCAAAGCAGAAGTCATTGATCTTAGTAAAAAACTAGCGGACACTTATTATCAAGAAGCTCAAACTGCTCTTGAAAAATTAAAGCCAGTAATTCACAATTCAGAGTTAGAGTTTTATGAAAACTTGCTAAAATTTGTATTAGAAAGAAAATTTTGAGTTTCTATATCTTAAATAATAATAAAATAAATAAAGAAATGAAATAAAGAAGAATTGAGCTAAGAATGAAAAAAATAACTGGAGTAGACATTTTAGACGATGAAGTAAAGGAAAAATTAACGACTAAAAATATCTATAAAATTTTCAATAATTTTATCATGCCCCTCATTTCCGAAGAAGAGAGAGCTTTTTTGGAGGAATTAGAACTTTTTTTGCTCAAAAATATTGAACCTAATATAGATCTCAACACAGAGGTGTATGAGCTTTTTCCTATTCTAGGAAAAAAAAATTACATTCAAAGATTAAATAATTTTGGTGATTGTAAAAAGTGTAATATGCGATACGAGATGCTACTAGCTATGGCAACATCGATCGTCGATCCTGAACTAGACTTGGCTAGAGTAGTAACAGGAGTAATATTTGCAAATCCTTTATTCCAATTTGGTAAAAGCGATCGCATTACTGAAGTTTTACATCAAATCATAACGGGTAAAAAGATAGGATGTATATGTATAACGGAAAAGCACCAAGGGTCTGATGCGGTTAATATGAAAACTAAAATTCAGGACAAGGGAGATCATCTAGTTTTAGATGGAGAGAAACTATACACTACGAATGGCCCTAACGCGGACTATTTCATAGTTTATGGCGTGTCAGACACATCAAACCCTCGAGGCACAATGTACCAAGTCATTGTTGAGCGGGGTTTTGAAGGTTTGGAAACTAACAGACTCGGCATTCAATCCGTTCCCCGGGTAGAAATTGGACAAACAATTTTTAATTCCGTTAAAATTCCCATAGAAAACGTTCTTGGAGCCAAAGGTCAAGGATATAAGAACCTTTTTTCCGGGCTGGTTGCCGAAAGATGCGCTATCATAGGTTCTAGCCTCGGTATCGCTTGGCTTACGGCAATTACGGCTCTTATATATACTAACATTAGGACTCAATTTAATCGGCCAATATACGACTTTCAAGGTGTTTCTTTTCCAATTACTCAGTTAATCACTGAATTAATGGCCGCTACGGAGTTAGGTTTCACAAGCGCAACAGAATACGATAAAACTATAGAACGTCAACATTTTGAAGAGAGAAAATACATAAAGTACAACGCATCTTTTAGCTCAGGAGCAAAATTTCTTGCCTCTAACTTAGCTCATAAAATCTCGTATGAAACTCAACAATTATGCGGGGGAATTGCTTTTACAGATAACCTGCGAATCGATAAAGCTTTAGAGGTTGCAAAAGTGCAAGAAATTATTGGTGGTGCTAGAAATATACAACTCTATTTAGTGAGTCGAGCAATAAAAGATATGATATCCTTTTTGTAATAGTTCTAATGCTCTAACATTCTTTAAAATAAATCGTTAGCCTCAGATTCTCTAAGTTGTTTAATTAATATCGGTATTGCTTCATCAATCGTTTCTTTTACTTTAGCACCTAAACATACTATTTTTCCTGAAGAAAAAATCAAGAAAACTACCTTAGGATCCTGCATTTTGTAAATTGCTGCGGGAAATACTTCAGGTTCGTACATAACATTGTCCATCATAATAGTTAACACATTCAAATCAACATTCATATTCAGACTACTAGTTGCTACAATATTTTGAATGGTAACTATTGGATGTTTTATTTTGAATCCGATGTTTTGCATCTTTTCAAGTGCTTGTTGAGCTGCTAAGTTAGCATCGGTGGTTTTTCTAAGACCAGTAATTACCATTTTACCCGAAGAAAAAATTAATAATGTAGCATGTGGGTTTTCAAGTCTCATAATAAGTCCTGGAAAACGATCAGGATGATATTCAACATTGGTGCATTTTTGAATTATTTGATTTAAATCAATCTTTTCTTCAATTTCGGTAATTACTGTAGCTACAATATTTACAACTTTATATGAGATTTCAAGCTTATCACCGCGATGGTGTTCCACCAAATCTCGAATTATAAGCTTATCTTCAAGGTTTTCTTCACTAATATTTTATCTCCTCAAAATATTTGTATTAAGTTGATGTTTAATAACTTAAATAAGATGAATTATAACAAAAGTAATTAACATCTTATTAACTAAATGAATCATCCCAATTTAATTTTATCATAATTTAGAGAAAAATTGATAATATCTAAAAATAATTATAGAATTATATTATAGCTCTAATTAATTAAAAAATCTTAAACTCCATTGGTGAAAAATTTGGTTTTGTTAGTTGCAATTACGGGCGCTAGTGGTGCTAATCTAGCGATTATCTTGCTACAACAACTGAAGAAAAAAGAAGTTGAAACTGAATTAATAATATCAAGAGTAGCTGAGAAAATCATTGACATTGAAACCGATTTGAAGCTAAATGATATAATTGATCTATCAACAAAATATTACGATGTTAATGATTTAACGGCAAAACCCGCCAGTGGTTCTTATAAAATTGATGCTATGGTAATTATTCCGTGCTCGATGAAAACCTTGGCTTCTATTGCTAATGGTTATGCAGATAACTTAATAACCAGGGCCGCAGATGTAACTATTAAAGAACGAAGGAAACTCATCTTAGTAGTTCGAGAAACGCCTTTTAGCGCAATTCACCTTGAAAATATGCTTAAATTAGCAAGAATTGGAGTTATAATCGCGCCACCAATTCCTTCTTATTATATTAAACCTAAAAATATCAATGAACTCAATAAATATTTCGTAGGAAGAATACTTGATCAAATAGGTATTGAAAGCGGGATAAAGAGATGGGGAAGCTATTGATTTACCCATTGATATAATTCTCCAAGTAGAACTCGCTTGTCCTTATTACCCTTAAGATTTTTTATGTTTGTTATATTAGTTAACCATAAGGAAGAGCGCAACTCGTCTTTCAATGTTTTTATTTCTTTAATTGTGTGAATAAAACTGTTGTTGTTGTAATCTTTCCAAGCAGATAATAGGAATTTATAAGCAAATCCTCCTATATCAGCCCCTAATGCGATGCTTTTAGCAATATCTATTCCATTTCTTAGTCCACCAGTGGCTATAACCATTTTTTTAGAGATTTCTCTTACATAAAGAATGGTTAGAGGT
>JAUWNA010000345.1 GCA_030612905.1 Promethearchaeota archaeon | reverse complement strand
TAGGTGGAGTTTTTTTAGAAACAGGCTTCTTAATGAGATTATTTAAGTATAAATCATACTTTTTCGTAAGGTTTCCTTTATAATACGGCTTCCCACCTACTTTTTGTTGATAATCTTTATGATTTTTTAATTTCCATTCTTCAAAGGCCTTAGTTATTTTCCCACCATATATAAGATTCTTCCCTGTTAATTTTTTATAAATTTCAGCTTCCAAATTTAATGGTTTTAAGTTTTTAATAGATGTTTTCTTTTCATCTATAGTGTCTTTAGCAATAGGACTTCTAACCGTAGATTTTTTGACGGTAGATTTTTTAGGTGGAGTTTTTTTAGAAACAGGCTTCTTGATGAGATTATTTAAGTATAATTCATATTTCTTTGTTATTTTTTCCTTATAGTATGGAAAGCCACCTGTCTTCTCCCGAAATTCTTTATGAACCCCCATTTTCCATTTCTGAAATGTTTTCGTTTCATTCCCACGCCATATGGCTTTTTTCTTAGTTATTCTCTCATAAGTTTCTACTTCTGATTTGAAAGGATTTACTTTTTTAGGGGGTTCTGGTTTTTTTACTTTTTTTGGTGCTTTTGGTTCGAATCTACGTATAATTTCTATTATTTCATGACATTCAAAGACATTTCCTTTATTATCACTAAAATATGGAAGATCAAAACTATCTAAATAAATGGCAAAATCGAAGTAATTAGTATGATCAATCTCAGGACCCATATATTGAGCAATAAAGACGATTACATTCTTATCTTTAGAGACATTGATAATATTTCTTTTATATTCAGAGTATTGATAAAGAGAGATTTTTTCAAAATCAGTGATGGAAGATAATAATTTAATTTCAGCTTTAGATTGAATTTGAACATCATATTCTTCATACCTTTTATTATTAATAATAGCATTGAAAGCAATTAAGGAATATTTTTCTTCTGAATCAAGGGTCATATTTAAGAGAGCTTCTATAAATTGTTTTATGTTATCCCATTTTGATGAATAAGCAATTCCAATGATTTCTTTGGGTATACTTTCAAACATGGACTAATTACCTAAAAAAAGAAACATTCTAAAATGTTATCTGTTATAAGCTTTTCCTATACTAATAACAAATAAAACTATTGTTTATTATATATTTGGATAATTTCTAAACTTTACATTGATTAAGTCTCTCAACAAGTTAAATGAAAAATTCCGTCAACATGCTAAAGCTCGTGAAACTCTCGATGATTAAATATGGTTGATAATTGCCGTTTAAGACGGGCAACAAAATCATTTTTCATTTAAATAGGTAGATTGGGGCAATTTATTATTTTGACATATGTCTAAAATTAACATATGTTTAAATATATTAATTTCTAATTGAAAAAAAAAAATCTTAAAAATAATTCCACAAAAATTTATCCTTAGGCACATTATTTTATATATATAAAGAATTGAAAGAAATTTAGCTTTAATAGAAATAATTTCAAATTTAAAAAGGAGTTAGATATTGGATTATGCCAGATAAATTCGCTTGTGATACTTCAGTAATTTTTAATGGACAGATTCTTAAATTATTAGAGGATAAAGAGTTAGGAGAGTCCCCTGAAATTTATATCTCCAATATTGTTATCGCTGAAGTTGAATATAGAACAAATATTCAAAAAGAAATAGGGTTTTTTGGGTTAAATGTATTAAAACAGTTAAGACAACTTCATGATGAAGGAGAGATAAAGCTACTCGTCGTAGGAAAACGACCAACACTACAGGAAATAAAAATGAGCCCGGGAGGAGAGCTTGATGCGCTTATAAGAGAATCTGCGCTTCAAAACAATGCCATCCTAATTACAGCAGATCGAATTCAAGGTGATGTAGGTGTTTTTGAGGGATTAGAAGTATTATTCGCATGGGAAAAAAAAGCGTTAAAAAAAATCGAACTTTCTTCGCTTAAATTACTAGATTTTTTTGATGAAACCACAATGAGCGTCCATCTTAAACAAGATCTACCCCCCTACGCTAAGAAAGGAAGTCCTGGAAACTGGTACCTACAAAAAATAAGTGAGGAACCCTTAACAACAAAAGACATAGAAGATGTCGCAATGGAAATAATTGAAATGGTTAGGGAGGATGATCGCTCGTTTGTGGAAATAGAGAAATTTGGTGCCGTTGTTGCCCAATTACGAGAATTTAGAATCGTAATAACGCGCCCTCCGTTTTCTAACGTTGTTGAAATTACAGCTGTCCATCCGCTTGTTAATCTCACATTATCAGATTATTCAATTGATGCTCGATTACATAAAAGATTAGAAAAAGCAGAAGGTATTTTAGTAGCTGGAGCTCCCGGAGCAGGTAAGAGCACATTTTCAGCTGCATTGGCAAACTTTTATTTAGACCAAAATAAAGTAGTAAAAACTTTAGAAAGCGTCCGAGATTTACAAGTTAGACCCGAAATAACGCAATACACCAAGCTAGAAGGAAGTCTTGAAAATTCTGCCGATATCCTTCTTTTAGTTAGACCGGATTATACAATATTCGACGAAGTTCGTGTCTTTGAAGATTTTAAGATTTATTCTGATTTTCGATTATCGGGTGTCGGAATGGTAGGTGTGGTTCATTCTTCTTCGGCCATCGACGCAATACAGCGTTTCATTGGTCGAATAGAGCTTGGAATGCTCCCGTCAATAATAGACACTATTATATTTATTAAAGGAGGAGACATCTCTGCGGTTCTAACCCTCAAGATGACCGTCAAGGTACCTCATGGATTTAGAGATAAAGATTTGGCAAGGCCCGTTGTGGAAGTTAGAGATTTTAAAACGGATCGTCTTGCTTACGAAATTTATTCGTTCGGGCAAGATATAGTCATTAACCCAATAAATCCTATTGGTCTTAGGGATTCTTTTAAAACTAAAGAGCACTATAAAGGACGACAAATTACTAAAAAGAGAAGAGAGGAGCAAATTGAGTTGGATGTTGAAATAAAAAAACAAAAAGTAATATTAAAAGCAAATCCGGAATTTGCCAGTAGTAACATTGTTGTTTTTGCAGATGATCAGGAAATCTTTACAGGGTCTTTGAGTCGATCAAGCATTATAACGCTTTCTCTTTCAAACAAAGAAGGGAGAAAAGTTCTAAAAGAATACGACAGAAAGAAAAAAATTTATGGAATTTTAAAATAAAACTTTCTTTCTATGAAAATACTCATTCTTATTATTTGGCTAACGCATTTCGGGCTCTATTTATGTCATCAACTCCGATGACTATCTTGTTATTTTCAGCAAAGTAGATTAGGTCAATATTAACGCCAACATTGCCTATTTTACGAGTCATCTTCCCACCAGAGCCGGGTTTTCCCGCATTATGACCAATATCCATGACAAGCACTTCACGCACTGCACTTACTTTAAAACCTGCTGATTCGAG
>JAUWNA010000047.1 GCA_030612905.1 Promethearchaeota archaeon | reverse complement strand
TCTATAGACATTTTTTAAAGAAGAAAAGATAGGCAAATAAAAATTATTACGACA
The DNA here is from genome assembly GCA_030612905.1 of Promethearchaeota archaeon. Lineage (GTDB taxonomy): Archaea > Asgardarchaeota > Lokiarchaeia > Sigyniarchaeales > SOKP01 > SOKP01. The sequence goes on along the minus strand of JAUWNA010000047.1, from coordinate 9,739 downwards.
TTTTTATAATTTTTCTCAACTCACCCACATTAGTTTTTAACTCAGAATACACATTATGAGGGTGAATAGATTCAAAACTTTCAATTTTAAAAGTAATTTTAAAATCATCTTCCAGGTTTGGAAAATCTCTTAAAATAAAGTTTTTTGCCATTTCTCTTACTACATCTTCAGAAAAAAGCGGTTTTAAATGAGCAATTCTGACAAGTTTGGCCTCTTCAGGTCTTTTCAGAACAGATTGTATTTTTCCACTCATCGATTCTTCAATAATATCAATGATATCTAACACATCAATCTTATTACTATTTAAGTCTTTTATTTGAACAATTATAGTTCCATTTGAACGTTGATTATGAGAGCTAAAAGGTAGGATGTTAAGAAGAGTTTTAACCACATCATCAGAAAGGTTAAGATCTTGCCTATTTTTAATAATTTCCTCAGCGTATTCTTGGCTCATTTCTTTAGCACAGGGGCAAACCGTCATACCAACAGCACTGGCTCCAATATAATAACTGAAATCGACTCCTCCTTGTTCTTTCTTCTTTGCTTTTACAAATGAGCTAATTTCATATGCTTTCTGGATGGTTCTCTGATGTTCGTCTTTACCTTGTACAATTATTTTTCCTTCTAATTTTACATGAATCTTTTCGGTATACGGATGCCGTTCTAACAATTTTCTAGCAATCCTATCTCCGACTAATTCAACCGATGGAGTGGGTTTAAAAATTACTTCATTTATAATTTCTTCAATAGTTTCTGATGTTCGCGACATATGTATGCCTCGCTGTTGAGCTGGCAAAGAGATTAAAGCAGATATTTTGGGGTAAAAAGAAAATCGTTTATTTTCATGAATAATCTCAACTTTCTTTTCTACTCCCACGATCCCAACTTTATCGATTGGAATATCAACTATCGAACCAGAGCTTTGTAAATCTTTCTTAAACTGATGAATTAATTAACACCGATTTTTTTACTCGTTATTTATATGAGGTACCAATTTTTATAATTTTTATAAGATATTATATTTATTTTATTTATTTTATAAATAAAATTTGAATTCAATATGCCTAAAACTGCAATATATAGCAATTACGGTCTAATTGGAGACGATTTAGAGCTAAAAAAAAATATTTCAATAGAAGTAGATAAAGACGGAAAGATTATTACAATCTCTTGTGATAATATTAGGAATAATATTGATATCTCGAGGAAAGGACGAAATAATTTATTAGTTCCAGGTCTAATTAATTCCCATATTCATATTGGCGATAGTTTTGCTAAAGAGGAGGGATTTAATAAAGATTTAATAGATGTTGTCGCTCCTCCAAATGGATTAAAGCATAAATTGTTAAGTACAATCTCAAGTGAAACCAAAATTGAAGGAATAAAAAAAGCAGTTTTAGAAATGCTAGCAAACGGCATAACATTCTTTGTGGACTTTCGAGAAAATGGGTTAAAAGGCATAGATCTTTTAAAAGAAACTTTAAAGAATTCTCCTATTAATAAACTCATTTTAGGAAGGGATAATAATTCAGTTGATGCGGAAACTGTATTAAAAAACGCTGATGGCTTAGGATTTGCTAGTTATAAGCATCTTTCTCCTAAAAACAAAGAAAAATTAAGTAGCTTAAAAAAAGAATATTTAAAAAAAATTATAGCGTGCCACGACTCTGAACTCTCGAGAAACGAGCCCCTTTTTAATGAAATAATAAACGATGATTTAATCGATGTAATTATACATGGTACTCATTATACAAAAGGAGATTTAGAGCGAATAAAGGGTAGTAATATTTCTATAGTTTTATGCCCTCGATGTAATGGTTATTTTGGAATTGGATTTCCACCAATAAACGAAATTAATAGTTTAAAAATTCCTGTAAGTTTAGGGACTGATAATGTAATGGCAAATACGATTGATTTGTTCGAAGAAATGCGTTACCTATATAGAATTTCTCGTGTTTTATCAACTGATAAAAGTAATATTAAAATTTCTTCAAAAGATTTGTTGAAAATGGTATCCATTAATGCTGCTAAAAATTTTGGGTTAGAAAAAGAATTTGGGTCAATTTCAGAGGGGAAATATGCTGATTTTTTTTTACTAAAATTATCTGACCCGAACTATTATTCATATAAGATTGATCACAAAAACATTTATCCAATAATTGTCCAGAGGACTAAGTCTGAAAATATCAGAAAAACATTTATTAAAGGGGAGGTAGTAAATGAAAGGAAATAAGCATCCTTACATAATTTTGAGCGCCGCTATGACAATTGACGGTAAAATTGCTTCTAAGATAGGAGATCCGGATCTTTCTGACGAAGAGGACTGGAAAGCCGTACATAAACTAAGAACAGAGGTAGATGCAATTATGGTTGGTAAAGGGACGATTTTAAAAGATAATCCAAAACTCCATATTAATTATTACAATCATAACGGTTATTATCGAATTGTGTTAGATAGTAATTTATCAATACCAATTAATTCAAGAGTGATAAAATATAGACCAGAAGTTTACCCTACGATCATATGTATAACTGAAAATGTTTCTATGGAGAAAATAAAAGATTTCCAATTAAAAAACATTACGATTATAAAATCAGGTAGAGGGAGCAGAGTTGATGTGGTTAAACTTATGCAAATTTTATATCAAAAGGGTATAAAAAAGATTCTACTAGAGGGAGGTGGCAATTTGAATTGGAGTTTTATCAAAGATAATTTAGTAGACGAAATAAGGTTAACAATTGCCCCTTGGATCGTTGGTGGTAAAGATGCTATCAGCTTAGTAGAGGGAGAGGGCTTTACAAAAATGATTGAAAGCCCTAGATATATCTTATCTGATGTGAATCATAGAAATAATTACCTAATTCTAAAATATAAAAAAGTAAAATGACGGAAGATATAAAAAAAGTGAAAGAATTAAAATCTTTATCAATCAGAAAGTTAAAAGAAAAAGTTAATGAAATAAAAAATGAGTTAGATAAAGAAGAGCAAAAAATTATAACATATTCAAAGAATTTTACCCTTTCCCTTTCTAATTATTGTCAAAACCAATGTGGATATTGTTTTTATAATCATAGAATCGTTAAAGAAACGGGGGAAAAAAATGTTGTGTTAATTAAAGATGAAAAAGTTGATTTGATAACTCAAAATGCTGCAAAATATGGATGTAAGGAAGCTTTATTAATGTCGGGTGAACTTCCAGATAGCTTTCAAATAGTTCAGAAAGAGTTAGAAAAAAGAAATTTTGGCGATTTCTTACAATTTGTTAAGAATTTAAGCACAAATCTATTAAACATGAATTTTTTACCTCATACCAACATTGGCTTGCTTACATTTGAGCAATTAAAATGTTTAAAGGAATATAATGCTAGTATGGGTTTAATGTTAGAGAGTACTGGCAAAAATCTTTATAAAAGCGGTGGAGTTCACGAAAACTCGCCTGGTAAAATACCTGAAAATCGAATCGAACACATTAAAAATGCGGGAAAGTTAAAAATTCCCTTCACTACTGGTTTATTATTAGGAATTGGAGAGAGTTTTGAAGATAGGATAAAAGATCTGTTTTTAATTAAGAAAATCAATCTTCAATACGGTCATATACAAGAGGTTATCATACAAAACTTTAAAGAGAAAAAGGGCATACGGTATAATCCAAGAAACCCCATAACTATTAAAGAAACCCTCAAAACTGCTGGAATCGCAAAATTAATATTTGGAAATGATATTGCTATTCAAATACCGCCCAATTTAATCCAGAATTACGAGACAGAAGCTATAGAAATGGGTATTGATGATTTTGGCGGAATCTCCCCCTTTACTTTAGATTATATCAACCCAGAGCATTCATGGCCTAAAATTGATTATTTAAAAAAGATTTGCAACCGAAATGGATATAATCTTGAAGAAAGACTCCCAATATATAAAAAATATATTAATAAAATAGGATTCTGTTCAGAAAATATTAAAAAAAACATAGATAATATTAATCTAAATGCCTCAGATATATAATCACATCGAACCAGAAATAAAAAGAATTCTTAAAAAAGCAGAGAATTCAGAGGAAATAACCTCAGAAGAAGCCTTAAAACTTCTAAAAATTACAGGAAAAGAATTCTTTGCTTTACAGCAAATAGCCGATCAGATTTGTATTGAGAAGAAAAATAATCTTGTAACGTTTATTATAAATCAAAATATAAATTTTACAAATATCTGTTATCAGAATTGTAAATTTTGCTCTTTTAGCGTTTCAAATAAGGATAAAGAAAGTTTTTTACAAACTCATGAAGAAATTAGAAAAAAAATAATTAAGGCTAAAAATGCTGGATGTACGGAGGTTTGTATCCAAGGTGGAATAAATCCCGAACTTAATTTTGACTATTATCTAAAAATTTTGAAGATTGTAAAAGAAGTCGATGCTAACATACATACGCACGCTTTTTCACCTCAAGAAGTATTTTATATGTCAAAATTATATGGAGCTTCTATTGAAAATACATTAAAAGAATTAAAGAAAGCGGGATTAGATTCAATGCCCGGTACTGCCGCTGAAATTTTAGTTGATGATGTTAGGAAAATCATATGCCCCAATAAAATATCAACATCTCAATGGATTAATGTAATAAATACAGCTCATAAATTAAGGATCCCTACTACATCAACTATGATGTATGGCCATATCGAAGATTTGCAAGACAGAATCAAACACCTTGAGGTGTTAAGGGAGATACAAAAGGAGACTTCAGGTTTTACTGAATTTGTTCCATTACCCTTTATTAAGGAAAAACCAATGCTATCGACCCTAACAGATTTCCCTTTAAAACAAAGTTTTGGAATGGCAGATTTGAAACTCTTCTGCGTAGCAAGAATATTTTTTAACAATTACATTGACAATATTCAATGTTCATGGGTTAAATTAGGTCCAAAATTTGCTCAAGTATCTCTTAATTATGGAGTAAACGATTTTTCTGGGACTCTAATGGAAGAAAATATCTCTTCGAGTGCTGGAGGTAAATTTGGAGAGTACTTATCTCCAGAGGAAATAATTGAAATTATTAAAGCTGCAGGAAAACGCCCAGCACAGAGAGACACATTATATAAAATCTTAAAATTTCACTAAATTCTGTGATCTTGTAAAAGACTTAAGACATAACGTTGTGTAATTAAATCTGAACTTACTTTTCCTAAAACCTTTCCGTCCTTAACAACTGGCATAGCAGAAATTTGATATTGTTCTAATTCACGTACAATGTCTAGCATAGTATAATCCGGAGAGGCTGTTATGACATCTTTAGTCATAATTTTTTCAACGATAACATCACACACTCCATCAGCAGTAGCTTGGGTTATATCCCAATCGGTTGCAACTCCTATAAGTTTACCTTCGGAAAGAACGGCTATAATACCACTATTTTTATCTATCATTAACTTTGCAGCATCTTGCATGCTACTATTCATATCTATTGTTGGAGTCGGAACCATTATATCCTTAGCAGTTCGTTGGCTTTCTTTTGCAGAAAGGCGTTGGATGCTTACACGCTGCGCAGCTGTACAAGGTAGCATGTCTGGGTTAGCTGCTAATAAATCAACTAGTTCAATCATGTTATGGTGAATAACATTTTCTCTATATTCCTCTCCCGCTATTAAGCGTTGTTTTGATAGTTTAGCAAAGTAATCTTCGTGATCCTTTAGCCATTTTTCTACTGCTTCACGATTTCCTAACATTTCGTCCGGTATTTGAAGGTTTTCAGGTGTATTGATAATATGTTCTTGAGCGGCAAATATTACTCCCCCCGAATTAACTAAATAATCGTTAGCTATCATCACGCCTTTTTCGCCATACACTATTTGTTCCATGCGGGTTCTAGCTGCCCTTCTATTGGGATCTGGAGAGTAAGTATTTGCACCTTCAATAATTACAGCCCATTTTCCCATTCGATCGACTAACATCGATGCTTCATCAGAAGAGCGTACGCCTAGATAATTAAATATTGGAGCAGCAGGTACCATACAGAAAGCATTCTCAAGAAGTAAGTTATTAGCGTTTGTAGAAAATTTGGTTGGATGTTTATATCCCTCGGGTGCAACCTTATCTTTAAAATATGTATTAGTAACTAAGCCAAAGTTTTTCCATAAACCGAAAAGTTCTTCAATTGGAAGCCCATTTTCATTATATAAATAACCTTCCAAATCACTTATACCTATTACTTTTGCCTCAGAGATTCTTTCTTTTAGTATACGTGAAGCATGTGCTCCAACAGCTCCAAATCCTTGAATAATTAACGTAAGATCTCTCTCTTCGGGTATTTCTAAATTAGCAAATTGAGGTAAAACTCTCAATCGTGGTAGAATTTTCAACAAAGTTTGCAACGCAATCACAACCCCTCCCGCTGCACCCCCTAATTCATCTATTCGATTACCACCCATATCAGCTGGTTTAGATACAGCGCTATCCAATCCATTTTCTATAGCAACTAATTTCATATCAGCATCTTTAGTTCCAACATCTGGACCTGGAACATAAATATCTTTATATTGTCGTATCAAACGGGCAAAACCGCTAACGATTTCGTCGTGTTCTTCAGGAGAGATAGTTCGTTCAGCCACAATACCTGATTTTCCACCCCCATAAGGAAGGTTAGCAGCTGCGTTTTTTAGAGTCATGCCTCGAGCTAAATTATGTATGTCAGAGGGAGTTATGTCTGGTAACATCCGAATACCCCCCATAGATGGTCTTCCCATAGAAAGGTTATCGACTACTAAATACCCCCCAATTTCTAATTGTGAGCTCTCATCCCATATACAAGCTACAAGTTGGGGCCCAAGTCTATCGCTTACAATTCCTAACCTTGATAAAAGGTGCTCGTCAACATTGGTAAATTCTAGATAACACTTCCCGTTATCTTTTTTAAGTCTATTTTTTAGAGTAGCTTCCGGAAGGTTCTCTCGAAGATATACATCCATCTTTTTTGGAATCATGATTTCTTTCCTTATTTTTTCTTATCTTTATTTAAGTAATACTTCAATTGATAATAATTTAAGATCGATTAAAAGGTATAATTAATTTAGGATAGTTTTACTTATATGGATTTTTAAGTGTAATTATTACTTAGTTCAAGATTAGATGTACAAGGTAAAATAAAAATGGTAACGATAATAGCCACACTTAAAGTAAAAGAAGGCAAACTCGATGAGGCAATTGAAGTTTTGAAGGAAATAGTCCCTCAGATAAAAAATTCAGAACCAGGAACTTTAGAATACACCCCTCACACAGTCGCAGGTCGTAAATTTAAAAATACGATTATACTTTACGAGAAATACGAAAGCGAAGAAGCAATGAAAACACACATCGCTAACTTAGCTAAAGCAACTGCGAAATTAGTTCCGTTATTGGAGCCCGGGATGGATTTAAAAACTTGTTTTGAAATAGTTTAAAATCTTTTTTTTTTAATTCTACTTATTGGTTGTCTTGAATAAAAGGTTTGCCCAAAGTCAAGCACAATTCTGCTCTACTTAACTCTCGTCCGATATAGTTAATATGAGCCAAACTGTTAGTTAAGTTTAATTCAAGAATTTTTTTACCAAGTGCTTCCGCACTACTTCCTATTAAAGTCTTGAGAAGAATGTTATCGTTAGAAAAAAACATAGCGTAGATTTCTTTAGCGTAATGGTTGACATAGAATTTAAAATATCCTTTTTTATCGGGAGTATAGCCAAGATCATATTTCTTCACAAAAATGGCTTTTGTTTTATCAATGTCGGGAATTTTTTGACTAGTTTTTCCTTTTGCTTTAAAAATTTTAATGCCGTGATTAATAGGAGGTGTTTTTTTTAATTTTGAGATATAATTTAGTTTCACGCTCTCTTTAAGCTCAGATACCCCACCCATTAATTTAGTGCTATGTTCAACGGTAAATAATATCCCCATATTCAATTCAATTGCGATGCTTGCTAACAACCCATTTATTCCCACCGAATCGATATCCATAAGCTCTACAACGTTAGAAACACCAAAAAAGAGAGGTCTTTCCAATATCTTATTTTCTTCTTTTAAAACTTGCTTTTTATACAAGAAATATGCTTCCAAAGAATTGCAAATCCCTGGAACGATGGGGGTCTCTAATAGTGGATCGGCAATTAACTTTTTAAATCCTTCTTGTCTCAATTCTTGCGTTAATTTAAATAAATTTTTAACTCTTATTTCTGGTTCTTTAGGGAAATAGGATGACTTGATGTTTGTTGGTAATATTACAATAGGTATATCTCTAGGAATACTTAAGAGATCCTTATAATTTCCAAGATCTAAACTTAGGATCATATCAACGCCTTCATCAACAGCAGCCAATATTTCGCTTTTTTCCATTGAATCGACACTAATTAAGACATTAAACTTATTTCGTATAAGATTAACAATTTCTTTTACCCTCTCTGGATATATTTTGTTTGCCACACATCCAATATCAATAATATCGGCACCAGATTCGATATAATGTTTTGCTTTTTTAATAATTTCTTGATTACTTTTTTCTGGACAATTAACAATTTCGGCAATAATCGGAGGAGGAAGATTACGCCCAATTAGAATATCTGAGATTTGTTTGTTGATATAAAAAGTATGGAATCCAAGATCATTCTTAGCTATTTCGATCTGTTCCTTAACAATTTCTTCATATATATTTTCGCAAGAAATCTCCAATATCTTATTTGCTGCAACTTTATTTGATAATTTAAAAGTTTCTAAATGTTTTAAGATCATAGGAAGGTCGGAAGCGAATTCAGGACCTTTCTTTATATCTATTGAATATTGCTCTTCTATTTTTGTAGTATCCCACTGAACGAATCCCGGAAGGAGAATTAAAGTGTATTCACTTAGAGAGACATCTTTTATAATATCTTCAACTAAAGCTTCCGATAAAAAAGCAGAAATAGTTATAGGAGCTTTATATACATCAATTTTGTATTTTTTAATAGGCTCTATAACTTTCTTTATGATAGGATAGCTACTTAGACCAGTAATAATTAAAATTTTCTTAATTTAAATCACTCAATAATTTTTCTTTATCAAATGGAATAAAAATATCGTCTAAAATTGAGCCCTTAGCTTCTTTAATCTTTAAATTACTTATTATAGGTTCAAACTCGCCCCCCAACAAACCATTTGCTATGAATGCAGCGCCTTGAGCAGCACGTTTGGATAGGCTACTATAAGATTTCATCAATTTAACGGGAGCACCGATGTTTATACTGCTTACAATTTTATCTTTTATGAATTGTAACTCAGATCCTCTTCCAGCTAATAATATTTCGTATTTTTTATCTTTGCTTGAAAAAGAAGAAGAAATTCCGTAAATCGCTTTAGTTACATCTGAGACATATGCGTTAAGAGCCATCTTTGTCTGTTCGTCTTTTTGAGCTAGTAAAATAATTTCTTTTAAGCTTAAATCTTCGTATCCAGCAATAAAGGATACTCCCCCCTTGTAAATGTTTTCTTTTTTAATATGTTTAATTAAATAAGCTAATTCTCCATCAAGGCTTCCACAAGCTCTAAAACCCATAATGTTAGAACCTCCTATTCCGTCAATAATCTGTCCGTTTTCAATAGCTAGAACAGCTGTAAATCCGTAACCAATTTCTACCATTATAAAGTTAGATTTTTCTGGACCAATATTCAACCTTTCCATTTGATCTCGTATGCCAGTAACAGCAGTACACAGCTTATCTGCGGTACCAAGGTCAATTTTATTG
>JAUWNA010000347.1 GCA_030612905.1 Promethearchaeota archaeon | reverse complement strand
CAATTAGCTGATGTATTTCATATTAGTGTCAATTCAATCCATAAACGTGTTAAATCGTTAGTAGAACTAGGTATCATTCAAAATTTTAAAGCAAGATTAGGTTTCGCGAATTTTCCTACTATCTCAAATATCGTGATGTTTGGCACACCAAATGTAAAAGATAAGAAACATCTTTTAGAAAAATTAGGTATCAATGAGTTTATATATAATATTTCACGAGCTAGCGGAAATTTATTTTATATTCATGCTTATATTCGAAATTTGAATGAGTTAGATACATTAGTTACCTTTGTACGAAAAACTGGAAAAATTAGTGAACTCACAGTTGGTATTGATCGAAATATGCCTTCAATACCAATAATTGATAAACAAAAACTTAAAAATTTAGATTATCTTATAGTAAATTCTTTAAAAGATAATTCTAGAAAAACAATTTCTGATGTAGCAGAAGAAGTAGGAGCTTCCACCAAAACAATTAAAAGACGATTAGACAATTTGATTGAGAACTTTTTAATAGAACTACAAATAGATTGGTATCCCGATTTAATTTTCACCATGATAATTTTAAAATTAAAATCTGATTCATTAATAGATGATAGAGACTTTACTGATAGCTTAAAGAAAACTTATGGTTCCAAAATTGTTTTTTCATGGTCTTTTAGTAATTTACCTCATACAAAACTTATATGTGTTTGGACTGAATCAATGAAAGATCTTCAAAATATAGAATCTTCACTCCTTTCAGAAAATTATGATTCTGTAGAAGTTACAATACTTATTGAAGGTAAAAATTTCCCCACATGGAGAGAAACTTATCTTAAAGAGAGGATTCAAGAAATAAAAAGCTTATAATATATAGTTCCCCATTCTTTCAATATAATGGTGATAATTAAGTAATAAAATTTTAAAATTTATTTATAAATATAATTTAAATTTCCTCTAATAACGCAAAGAAATCATAGTTAAAAAAATAAGATAATTTTTTTGTGCAATTTATCACCCAAGTGGGTTAAAAACCTCCCATTTTATTTGTATTTTTATCTCATTTTTGCTACAACTGGTTATCATTAATATTAAAAGCGATTAAATGAATTTCTATATTAAATATTGGACTAAAGATAATTTATATTAATTTAAAACTTAAATTGTTTAAAGAACATGGAAGTGATAAAAAACGTCAGAAAATAAAATAAAACCTTATGAAAAACCAGAAAATATCATAAATCCTAATAGTGAATTTTCGATAGAAGTACAAAATCTAAGAAAGATATTCAGAGGGAAAAAGGGATATGATGATGTTATCGCTGTAGATGATGTCTCCTTTAAAGTGAAATCGGGAGAATTATTCGGATTTTTGGGACCGAATGGCGCAGGAAAAACAACAGTAATTAATATATTGATTGGACTTTTAACACCTACAAGTGGAATCGCAATTGTTAACGGTTTTGATTTACGTGATGGTCTCTCTCATATCAAAGAATTAATTGGAGTATGTCCGCAGGAGCCATCAGTTTTTAAATTTCTTACGGGGATAGAGAACATCGAACTTTTTGGGAAGCTTCATTCTATGAAAAAAGCTGAAATAAAAGATAAGACCAATAAACTATTAGAATTTCTAGATTTATCTAAAGCAAGTAGAAGAAAAACTAAAGGATATAGTGGTGGAATGCTAAGGCAACTGAACATGATAATTGCATTAATTCACGATCCTAAAATAGCGTTTTTAGATGAACCCACAGTGGGTATGGATCCAAGAGCTCGGAGAGCGACCTGGGAGTTTATTGGATCACTAAAAACTAAAAGTAAAACCATATTCCTTACGACGCATTATATTGAAGAAGCAGAAGCACTATGTGATAGAGTTGCCATAATTGATTATGGTAAAATAATCGAAATAGGGGCTCCACAAGATTTAATAAAAAAATACGAAGTCGAAAATTTAGAGGGAGTGTTTTTGAAAATTACTGGAAGAAGAATACTGGAGGGAGTATAATGAATACCCAAAGAATTTTAGCTCTAATGAAAATGGAATTTTACAAAATCCTCAGGGAACCAGCATACTTATTTTTAATGATTTTATTCCCCGCGGTTCTTACAATCACCTTTGGATTTGCTTTTGGCGATCCCGAGCTTGGCATGGATTTTAATCTTATGGCTCCGGGATTATTTGCATATGCGTGCATATTTATAATAATGACTGTTGCACAATCATTTGCCGACTTTAGAGAACAAGGATTACTAAGAAGACTTAATACTACGCCAATGTCGTCTACTGATTTCATGTTCAGTAATATACTTTCTAACATGATAATCTCAATGGTGCAAGTTGTAATTGTTTTCGTTTTAGCATTATTATTTGGCTTTAGATCTAATAGTGACATTGTAGGAATCTTACTTGCATTTTTGCTAATGGCTTTATTCTCACTAAGTTCTGTGGGATTAGGACTCATAACGGCATCAGTTTCTAAAAGTGCAGGAACAGCCACAGGGATTTCATTTATATTCATTCTACCACAAATGTTTTTTGGAACTTTTATCCCAATAACCGACACTACAAGGCCAATCGCAATGTTTCTTCCAAGTTATTACGCAACTGATGCCTTAACTTCAATATTTAATGGGGCCTCATTACTAAGTGCTAATATTTTGATCGATTTTGCGTTTATCTCAATAGTAAGCATTGTAATTATAATTATTGGCATTCTGTTATTTAAGAAATCAGGGAATAAATAATTTAAAAATAATTATACTATTTTTTTTTAGTATTTATCCACTAAAGTACTTCTATTATTATTATTATATGGATGAAATTGATTACAATATTTATTTGTGTTAATTTAGAAAAAAAGAAAAAGTGAGAGGAGTAAAAAAGAGTAAAAATAATGTGAAATGGCAGTTTTTCAAGTAATTATTTTGGTTTTTTACTTTTTTTTAACTCCTCTTTTTTTATGAGTAGTATTTTTTCATAATTTAGTATTATTTATAAATAATATGAAAAATTTATAAAATAATATGAAGTCGGAAAATGAACCCTCCAAAATTTATATGGTGAAAAAGAACTACGAATAGCGTTATTTAGTAGAAAAAGTCGGATTATATAAAGAAATCTTAATTATAATTAAAACAATTTGAATTATTTCCCTTCTTTATTCATATAAAAATTTGCTTTTTAATTAAATTAAATAAATAAATTTTTTAGCTCTTCCATTATATATTATATGGGAAAATGATGATGGAATATTAGCATATTCGAGGACACGTATGATAACCCGTGATTACGTGTGCAAACTTATGCGTACATCCTGAATTTATTAATCAACAATTTACTGCATCAAAAATGGGCTCTTAATCAAGCTAAGGTAATACCGTGCGATGAGATTCGAGTCAGCACCCAGCGTGCAGA
>JAUWNA010000168.1 GCA_030612905.1 Promethearchaeota archaeon | reverse complement strand
GCAATACATCGAACAATTTTCAGTAACTAAAAACAAAACGCGATCAGGATATCTATGGGTTAGACCTGGAACTGGCGAATCAACATCTTCGTGAAGAGGATCTACAAGATCGCTCGATGATCTGTGTAATTCGTAGATAGTAGGGATAGCTTGTTTTCTTATAGGATCGTAAGGATCGTGAGGGTCGATTAACGACAAATAATAAGGCGTAATTGCCATTCGCAACTCTTTTAAGATTTTTGGGTCGTCCTCCTCCTTAGTTAGTGGAATGTGTTGTTTAAGATCTTCTAAAGTACTTATTCTATTCTTAAATTGCCAGCGCCAATTATTCCAATCTTCGTCGCTTACATCTTTAAATAATTCTTTTCTTCTATTTACTCTCATAATGATTACAAATTATGACATATATTTTAATTTAAGGATTCTTATTTGTTAAGGTTTAGGTGTATATGGGAGAAAAACCCCATTTCTCTTAATACTATTAGTTCTAAATTTATATATTTTGAAATGTATATTTTTCTTTGAAAATTTAATTAATTTGTCTCAAACAATAATTACGAGAAATAAAGTAATCCTTTAATGCGTCCTTTTGACGATACAATCTTAAGCTCTCTCAGTTGTTATTGTGAAAAAGATTAAAATAAATCTTCCTAGACTAGAATCCAAGTACAATTTGATCTTTTTAAACCGCTTTTAAATAGTTGATTTAGTTTTTCTTTATAAAAATTAAAAAAAGATTTGCCTTGTAAGGGAATTCCTTCATTAATGGAATCTAGTATTAATGCATTACCTTTTTCAAACATAGTATCGAATTCATTAGCTGTATAACAAAAAATTTCAAAATTGTACTTACTTTCATTCAATTTTAACAAACTTAAAATTCTATTAAAAAAATCTTCTTTAAAATCAGCTATTATTATCAAATCAACATCACTATACTGCGTGAAATCTCCTCTTGCTTGAGATCCAAATAAAATGACACATTCTAATGCAATGTGTTCCTTAACACTACTTAAAAATGAGTTCAATTCATCTTGTATTATTTTTTTCATTTAAATCTTCTTTAATTTTATTTTTTTTCATCAAAAAGAGGTAAGACTTTCTCGAATATTATTTTAGCGTTTTCTATCGCCTTTTGAGCAATAATCTCGTCATAAACTTCATGGGGTGCCGAATTTGGATGGGCATTTGGATATCTTGAGGGAATGTAATGTAAATCCAATTCAACAGCGTTATGCTTTAGTGAAGAAAAATCCAATTTGGTCAATCCATCTAATCTAATCACTAACTCTCTGGTTGAATGCCCCCATGGTGATTCATTTTTAAATAACAAGGCGCTTTTTAAAATTTTTTCGGTAGCTTGTTGAGCATAAAAAGCACAAGAATTATATCTTTTTTGGTTCTTTAGAATTTCAGAAGTTTCAAGATCATAATTCGCCTCTTTTAGCCGATTTTTATAATCTTCTGATACCATTCTACTTAAATAATAGTATAAATAATTGTTATAAATTTGTATATATACTATTCATGATGTTCATCTACTTTTAAGTGTATTTTTCCTCGAAAATTCTCCTGAGAGTTTCAGATTCTCGTAATAAATCTAAAGTAATTTGCGCATGATTTTTAGTATATCCATTACCTATTATCATGGTCACATCTTTTCCTATGCCCTCAGCTCCTAAAGCTGCTTTAGTGAAACTGGTGGCCATTGAGAAGAAATATACAATACCCTTATTTCTCACGGGAAGGATAGAAGATAATTCCGAATTGGGTATGCTCAAACAATTAATGGCTATATCCACTTCATTCCCACCATTAGCTATTAGAGTTTCTTCTAATATATTTATCGGATTTAATACATCTGCGACAATAACTTCGTGGCAAAACTCGGTTTCTCTAAGAAATCTAGCCCGGGTCTCGTTTCTAGCTTGTCCTATAACTTTTCCTCTATCTCCAACCATTTTTTTTGCCATGTACGAACACATAAGTCCAGATTTGCCCGTAGCACCAAGAATTAGAACATTATTGCCTTCCTTCACCAGGTTCTTTACTTGTGCTGGGGCACCAGCAACATCCAGTGCGGCTAATGCTAGCGTAGCTTCCATATCTTTAGGTAATTTGGCGAAAATTCCACTTTCAAAAAGGATAGCTTTTCCTTTAATCTCGACTCGATCAATATCTGGATTGACATCTAAGATTTTTTCAATTTTGAGAGGAGTCAAAGAAAGAGAAACTAACGTAGCAATTTTGTCTCCTTTTTGTAAATCGATTTTTTCCTTTAAATCTGGTCCTATTTTTTCTACATTCCCAATCAGCATTCCACCTGAACCAGTAACCGGATTTTGCATTTTTCCCCTTTCTTGAACAATTTCCATTATTTTAGTTTTTATTTTTTCTATATCTCCTCCCGCTTCTCCTTTAAGTTGAGTAAAGCTTGCAGAGTCGATATTCAAATAATCGACATCAATTAATATTTCGTTGTCGAATATTGTCGTATCGTTGGATATTTTAAAAGCAGGTTGAGGAAGCGTCCCTTTAGGCTCTATGACTCTATGAGTTCCGTATTTATTACCTTTTGCCATGTAAAGTTCTCCATCTAATCCTTAGAAATTATTTATTATTGTATCTGATCTTAGTAAAGATTCAATATAATTATAATTTTTTCTAATATTTTATGTCTTAACTCCAATAAACAATCCTCTTTCTTTCATTAAGCCATCTTTTAGAAAATATACTTTCAGACCGGCTTTTTTCATGAGTTCTAATGTTTTATCTGTATCGAAGAGTCCTAATTCATGTTTATCTACGAAATATTTAACATCCTTATTTTTTTCTACTACCAAATAATGCATTTCCATTACAGATAGATCGTTTTCTAATTTTGTTGTATTTAATCTGGCAATCTTAATATCTTCTCCATCATAAGTTGACATGCTCGGGAGACCCACCCAGTAAGTAGATTTCGTAAACCATAGCTCTATTATTAAAACGCCACCTTGTTTTAAATGGTTCGCAAAGTTTACAATAGTTTTTTCTAAATTATCATAAGTTTTTACATATCCAATCGAACTAAACAAAGATAAAATTACATCAAATTGTTTGTTTAGATCGAAACTTATCATATCAGCTTGTTTGAAAGTCGCTCCTTTGACTTTATTTTTAGCGACATTCAGTATTCCTTCGTTGATATCCACACCAGTGCAAATAAAATTATCTTCTAAATATTTTAGATGCTCACCAGTACCGCAAGCAACATCTAAAAGTTCGCTACCATTCGTACTTTTGTATTTTTTAATAAGCTTCTTAATTTTTTTAACTTCTTTTTTGTAATCCTTAAACGAATAAATTAGATCGTAAGTATCAGCAAATTCTTTATACACAATCTTAACCTTTTTCTTTATTTGTATTTTTTAATTTAAACCTAAAATTTTTCTCGCTTGGTAAGGAGACGCGATGTCTCTACCTATTTCTTTTGAAATCCTTACTATTTTTTCGACTAATTCACTATTAGACTTAGCTAGTACACCTTTAGAAAGATATATGTTATCTTCAAAACCTACTCTGGCATGGCCGCCCATAACTATAGATAAAGTAACCATAGGAAATTCATGTCTTCCAATAGCACACACGGTAAACGTAGAATTTTTCGGAATACTGTTTATCATAAATACCAAATCTCGAGGTGTTGCTGCTATACCTCCGATGACGCCTAATACAAAATTAAAATGCATTGGATCTTTGATATATCCTTTGTTATTAAGCCGTAATGCCATGTCGATCATGCCCTTATCAAAACATTCCAGTTCTGGTTTAATTCCACGCGAATTCATTTCTTGAGCAAAATGAATGATGGTATTTTCTGTATTAACGAAAATTTCATCGCCGCCAAAATTCATCGTACCACAATCAAGAGAGGTCATTTCGGGGAAAGGATCCATGAAGATAGGTTGTAATCTCTCTTCATTACTCATCCCTATAGCGCCACCAGTTGAAGGTTGAACGATAACATCGGGACATCTATTTTTTATTTCATCGACACACGCTTGGAACCGTTTTATATCTTGAGTGGGGGTGCCATCATCTTCTCTTACATGCAGATGTATTATACTCGCACCTGCTAAGAATGCTTTTTCTGCTTCGATCCCTATCTCTCTAACAGTATAAGGTATGTTAGGGTTTTGTTCTTTTGTTACTTCAGCTCCGCATATGGCGGCAGTGATTATCAATTTCTCCATTTTTAACCTCCCTTAAATAAATTTAAAATTTCTAATTTGGTAATAAACCTATTTAAAAGGTTGTAGAACTATTTTATCTTAAATTTTATTATGTTATATCAGATCTTAATCTAATTTGGTTAGTTTCAATTATAATTATTTTCCCCACAGTTTCTTCTAAACTATAACTTTTCCAAGGGACATTTTCATCTAATTTGAATTTCACTTTTTTATCCCTGGTTTTCGATAAATGAAAGTATCTCTTCTCTAGCTAACATTGCTCCATATTGAAGTGCTGCTTGAATATGCTCTTTTTTCAGCGAGGGATAATTTTCTAAAATCTCATCATCTGACATTCCCTCCGCCAAACAATCTAAGATGATTGAAACAAATACTCTAGTACCTTTAATACAAGCTTTACCATGACAAATATTAGGATCAAATGTAATATAATCTTTCCATATCATTTTATTCACTATGATTATAGATGTGTTTAAGCTATTTATTTTTAATTTTCATTTTCATTTTCAGCAAATTTACCAAATATAGTTTAATGTTATTTTTTTAAAAATTAAATTTTACATTAGCTTTTTACATTCTTTTAGAGATTCGCCAATCATGTTTGCTGCGTTCTCCAAATCTTCATTTGTATGCCTATAACAAATATATCCGTGATGATATGGTTGTAAGAACACTTTCCGTCGAATTAATTGTCTATAAAATTCTTCTCTCAATTTTCGGTATAAGTGATTTGGATCGGAGTCAAATGTTATGTAAGGCATCCATGGGCTTCCCGAAAAGGTACACGGAACGCCACTTTCATCTATTTTTTCGGTAACACTTTTAGCAAACTTTTCACCTTTTTCACGAATGATCCCTAAAACATTGTCCCGCTCCATGATTTCTATAGTTTTAAGTGCTGCTACTTGTGGTACACTATTTGGAAAGAATGTTGAACTTAGAAACACTTCTTCGATTAATGTATCCATTATTTCTTCTTTACCTGCAAGGAAACTG
>JAUWNA010000521.1 GCA_030612905.1 Promethearchaeota archaeon | reverse complement strand
CCATGTAAAAAAGAGTGCGAGAAAGGAAACCTTGATTCCTTTTCTGTGAGATTCTTGCGAAGTTTAATTTCATGAGTATTTTTACATATTCTACAATAATAATTTCTAACGACGAAATCATCGTTTTTACTCATAAATCATAGATAAATTTGATAGATATAAAATTATTTTTTTATGAAATGCTAATGAAAAAAGTAGATCTATTTAAATAGGTCTATTTATGTTACTTAATTATGACACAAAAAACAATTTCATTATCAGAGCAAGCATATAATTTACTAAAAAAAGAAAAACGAGAAGGGGAATCATTCTCAAGATTGATCGAAAGATTAATTTCTAAAAAAGACAATCCATGGCTATTATTACAAAACAAGTTTGATCCTGAATTGTGGAATGGGTTAGAGGAAAATGTAAAAAGAATTAGAGAAAATAATTTAACAGGTCGCGAAACCAATGATTAAAATTATTGAAACTGATGTAGCTATTGATTTCTTAAGAGGTAAAAACCAAGAAACGAATAAAAAAATTAATGAATTGATAGTTCAAGGAGCAGATCTACGAATTACTCAAATTACCACATGTGAACTATGGTATGGTGCCTATCGCCTAAAATCAAAAGAAAAACAAATTGCCGAAGTAAAAAAATTAAACAAGTTTATATTAAATTTTCCGAAAATTCTAACGCTAGATAATAATTCAAGCAAAATATACGGCGAAATTTGCGCCGAATTGGATACTCAAGGGCTTAGAGTACCTCAATTTGATCTTTTAAATGCATCTATTGCCATAGCAAACAAAGTTACTCTAATAACAAAAGACAAAAGACATTACCCAAGAATAAATGAATTATCTGAGTTTGATTTCTTAGAATTATGGGAATAAACTAATTCTGATTATTTCTTAGTAGCGTCCAAATAAAAAATTCAAAACTTTATCTTATATTTTGTTTGTTCATGTATTAGGTTAAGTGATTAAATATTTCGAAAACTTGTGTGTAGGTTATTTTTCTTTTTTTGTTCTAATTTCTTAAATTCAAAATAGTAATATTATAAATAAAATTCAAATAGTAATTATTTAATTCTTAAAAAAAAAATTTAGGTTATAATAATTGAAAAGTTCTACTTTTACTTTTAATGATCAAGACGATATTGAGATTTTTGTGTACAAATGGGAACCAGAAACACCCCCTAAAGCTGTCGTACAATTTATCCATGGGTTAGCTGAGCATGCTAAAAGATACGCTCGAGTGGCAGAAGCTTTGTGCAACGAAGGGTATGTCTGTTATGCTAATGACGCACGCGGTCACGGGAGAACCGCTGGCGATTTAACCGAAAAAACTTTGAAGGGGAACGCTGGAGATTTAGGTCCTAATGGATGGAGGGGCGTAGTAAACGACATTCACGAATTAACAAACACTATAAAAAAAGGATATCCTAACCTTCCGATATTCTTAATAGGACATTCTTGGGGCGCCATGCTAACACAAGATTATATTCAAGATTGGGGAAATGAAATTAAAGGTGTTATCTTAAGTGGCACTAACGGAAAAGTAAGAGCATTGGTAATTAAAGCTGGTAAACTTATAATTAAAGGTGATATAAAGAAACGTGGCCTAACTGAACCAAGTCAAAAAATGCACGATATGAATTTTAAATCTAACAACCACGATTGGCAGAACGATGAAGGCGCTACGGGATTTGAATGGCTCAGTAGAGATAAAGAGGAAGTGCAGAAATATATTGACGATCCATGGTGTGGTTTCGTGAGCCCAGCCAGTCTTTGGCTAGAATTCCTTCACGGATTTGAGAAAATATATGATTCGAAACAAGAACAAAATATTCCAAAGGAATTACCAATACACTTCATTTCTGGCTCGTTATGCGTTATAGGAAATAAAACTAAATCGGTTATGGCTATGAATAATCGCCTTAACAAATACGGGATGAAATATGTAACGTATAAATTTTATGAGGATGCTCGACACGAAATTTTTAACGAAATTAACCGCGATGAAGTTTATCAGGATGTAATTAATTGGCTTAATTTTCACATGTAATTTTTATATATCTTAATAAAAACCTTTTATTTTATTTCAAAATTATATTTCAACTTTTTTTTCTTCACAACATAATTTGATACAAATACTTAAAATATG
>JAUWNA010000173.1 GCA_030612905.1 Promethearchaeota archaeon | reverse complement strand
AACAAGAGCTTTCTGTTCTCTATAGATTACATCACCCAACGAAGTTACAAAGATTTTCATTAATTAAATTCACTTCTTTACAATCTTTTATATTTTTTGTTTAAACGAAATTGGTTTCGTAATGCTTTTTTTTTACCTATTTATATATTCAACGGTTATATATGTATTACTACTATAATCTTGATTGAACTTGATTTTTGAAACACTTCCATAGTTTATTTGTATTGAAAAAGATTTTTTCAAAGGAATATCTAGGATGTATGATAAGATTGAGCGAATAAAACCTCCATGAGTAATAATTGCAACATTTTTATGTTTTTTTTTTACAAGGTCTTCAAAAAAGGCAGTAGCTCTTTTATATAAATCAAGATACGATTCTCCATTCGGACAACGAAAATTTACAAAATTATTCAACCACTTTTCGCGTTCCGTTTTATTAATTAAACTCCAATCTTTTAATTCCCAATCACCGAAATTTAATTCAATTATACGCGTATCAATAATAGGATCCGTAATCGATAATCTTTCTGCTAATAGAATACATCTTTTCAATGGGCTTGAATAAAAAATCATTTGAGGCGAAATAGAAAACTTTTTTTTTAAAATATTGACTTCGCTTTCAAATGTTTGAGATACCTCTACATCGGAGTAACCATAACATATTCCTTCCTTAACATTTACGCTTGTATGACGGATAAAATATAAATCCAAGGTTTAATCACCACAAATAAGTAAAATATTCCTTCAGTAATTTGTTGCGTCGCTCCTAAACAGTCACCAGTATACCCCCCTATTTTTTTCTTAAATTTGTGTCCTAAAATCCATGTGGTTATAGTAACTGGAATAATTAAGAAGAAATAATAATAATCCTTTAACAATAAAAAGGGAACGATCCCAAATACACCGCCAATAATAAAGTTGCCAAAACTCATCTTTTTTGCTAGCGGTTTAGCCTTACTATCTTCATTTTCTCGCACATATTCTTGAATAAAAATTAAAGAAGTTGACGCAAATCGACTTAAACTATGCCCTATTATAAAAATAAAAGGTAAAATTATAGGTTCAATATATAATAGACAAGTATATTTAAGCGATAACATTAAAATCAAGGCTATAGCACCAAATGTGCCTATCTGAGAGTCTTTCATAATTGTTAATACTCGTTCTTTTGTGTACCCACCTCCAAAACCATCAACAAAGTCTGCAAGTCCATCTTCGTGAAAGGCACCCGTTACTAAAATGGAACACATCATAGTAAGGAGGATACCAATTTGAGTTGGCATAACAAAATTACATAAGTAAAGAACCACTGCTGACAACCCCCCAACGATCCACCCAATTAAAGGAAAATATCTCGATGACTTATTTAGATTTTCTTCTGAAAATTTTATTCGTTTAGGACACGGAATTCTAGTGAAAAATTGTAAAGCTGTAAAAAAAATATTAATTTCTTTACCTATTCTACGAAAGATTCTTTTAATTATCATATAATTCATATATTCTTTTTAGTTACATTGGCATCTTCAAAGGAAGCCATTTTATTTAAGAAATTTATTGCGGATTTAATCAATGGATAGGCGATGGCAACGCCAGTCCCCTCCCCTAACCTCATTTTAAGGTCTAATAGTGGTTCTGCGTTCAAGTCATTTAAAATATAACTATGTCCTTTTTCATCTGATTTATGGCAAAATATACAATAATCGAGAACAGAAGGGTTTATCTTTAAGGCGACCAATAAGGCTGAGGTTACTATGAATCCATCTATTAAAATGATCATATTCAATTCTGCCGCTTGAAGTATCCCTCCACATATCATAGCAATTTCAAAACCTCCAAAAGTTGATAATACCGAAAGGGGGTTACTTTTAACGACATCTGGTAAGTGCTTTTTAATAGCTTGTTTCAATATTTGTATCTTTTTTTTTAAACTAGAGTCGTCTAAACCAGTCCCACGTCCTACGCACTTTTCGATAGAAATATTGCAAAGAATAGACATAATTATTGATGCAGAAGATGTATTCCCAATCCCCATTTCTCCAAATCCAATAATATTACATCCTTTTTCTCCCTGCTCCTTTACAATTAGAGCGCCTTTAGATAAAGCATTTTCGCATTGTACTTTATCCATAGCCGGAGAATTAAGAAAATTTTTTGTTCCCATTGAGATTTTGGCATTGGTGAGATTCGGAGTATTACTAAAATCAAAATTAACACCAGCATCAACAATTTTTAAATTAATTCCGTTTTGTTTGCTAAATACGCAGATTGCTGCTCCCCCACTTAAAAAGTTTAAAACCATTTGATGTGTTACTTCTTGGGGGTAAGCACTTACTCCTTCAGAAGCAATGCCGTGATCCCCTGCGAACACAATAATTGTAGGATTTGTCAGTTCGGGGCTTAGGGTATTTTGAATTAACCCAATTTTTAGAGCAATAAGCTCTAACATACCCAAAGCACCAATGGGTTTTGTTTTTGAATCAATTTTGCTTTGTAACTGAGGAATAAGCTCTTTTGATGTTGATTTTATATTAAATTCTTGCATGTTTCAATAAAAATTTTTTGATTTTAATATTTTCTTAATTATCTAATCGTGTAATCAGTAATAAAACTGACAAAAAAATAATTACCAATTTTTTTATTTTTCTGTAAGATCGTGTAAAACCAATCCACTTAATAATTTGGGGTCAAACCAAGTGGATTTTGGAGGCATGACACCATTAGCTGTGGCGACCTCTTCTAAATCATGTATATCAACAGGAAAAAGATTTATTAATAAATCATTTCCTTTCTCAGTAATATATTTTTCCATCTCATTTGGGTTTTGAATACCGCCTAAAAAAATTAAATTCTCATCAGCTCGAGGGTCAATTATTCCTAATATCGGATTTAATATTTTATCCTGCAGAATAACAACATCAAGACTCTCACGAATCAAATTGAATTTCGTTTTCTTATAAATTAATTCGTACCATTTTCCTTTAAGACATAAAGCAATTTGATTTTTTTTTTTGGGATTAAAAGCTTTTTCCACAGGATAAACTTTAAAATTGATTTCTAGTTTTTTTAAAAATTCTTTATCATCGATGGATAAATGCCTTATAACTCGACTATTAGATAAAATCCGAATTTGATCGTCGGAAGCCACATAAGACAATAAATATTGCCAAGGAACATCAGATTCTTCGCTAATTTTTGAGTCTTTCAGTTTTATTTTTCGATATTCAGCAGCACTTGCTGCTCGATGATGACCGTCTGCGATGAATACATTTTCTTTCTTGAATAATTCTATTAATTGTTGAATAATAGCTGGGTTTATCTCTTGCCAAAGTAAATGTCTATAATTATACTTCTTAAAATCAAATATAGGCTTTTTTTTTGTAATTTGTTCTATTAAGTTATTAATATCTTTATTTGCTTTAAAAATGGTCCATACAAGTCCAGCGGACACATTTGAAGAAATAATGTGGTTAATTCGATCATAAAGTGGTTTCTTTCTGGTAGATTCATGTTTTATTATATTACCTTCTTCATAATCTTTAATAGCAAGCCCTACTATTAATCCTTGCTGGTTAAATTGATTAGATTCTTGACGATAGACAAAAACGCTTGGTAAACTCATCTTAGTGATAATTTGATTATCGTGAAACTGTTTATATACTTTTGCTGCGTTTCGATATTTCTGATCTCCTTCACCATCAGGTAAAATAAGATGAATTAACGAATGAGGAATCTTCTTTAATTGTTGTTCTTCCTCTTTTCCAATAATGTCATATGGATTAGTGCAGAATTCTTTAGGATTTTTAGGAAGAAAAGGTTTTAGAGGTGATATTCTAACCATAATATGAATTAAAAAACTTCACCTTTTAAAGTTAGCTCTTAATCTTTCTTCAAATTTTTATCAGTTATTTGAGGAATCAAAATTTAATTAGGATTCTAACAATAAATTAATCACAATAAAAAATTTAAAATAAAAATCAAAGTGATAAGAATGAAAAAAGTAGCTATTATTGGAGTTGGAATTACTCCTTTTAAAGCAAGATATATGGATAAAACGCATTTTGAACTCGCTTATGACGCGACTAAGCTCGCTTTGGAAGACTCGAACAAAAATGGGGCTGAAATAACTCATAAAGATTTAGAATCTACCGTTTACGGTATTTACAACGAATTATTCGAACGACAATTCATGCCGGACATTTTTATAAACTCGTATATAGGAATGAATACCACACCAGGAACTCGAATCGCTTCGGGGGGTGCTACGGGAGGATATACAGTGAGAATGGCTTACGCGGAAGTTGCTTCAGGTCTATCAGATCTATGCCTTTGTCTTGGCGTAGAGAAGTGCAACGATTGTTATGACGAAAAAACGGGTACGACAACACCAGAGGTTTTGAATGCAATCGCATATTCTGCCGATATGACTTATGAATATCCTATGGGCATGATGGCGGCTAGTTCTTATGTTAGCATGGTTAATGCGCATTTTGAAGAATTTGGTAATCCAACCGAAGAACAGATGGCTTATGTGAGTGTAAAGAATCATGGGAACGCAATAAATAATCCCAAAGCCCAATCTCCGATGAAATTAACTACAGAAGATGTATTAAATTCCAGGATAATTTGTTACCCCTTTAAAATGTTGGATTGTTGTCTTTATTCAGAAGCTTCGGCAGCCTTAATACTAGCAAGCGAAGAAAAGGTAAAGGAATTAAAAATTGAAAATCCAATTTGGATAACTGGTGTAGGCGCTGCAAATACAGACTGTTTTATCGGTAATCGGGAAGAAATAGGGCGGTTGTATTCAAATATTTACGCAGCAAAAGCAGCTTACAAGATGGCGGGATTAGATTACAATAAGATCAAACAACAGATAGATTTGGCCGAGCTTCACGATGCCTTTTCAGGTCAAGAAGTCATTAGCTATGAAGAATTAGGTTTTGTATCTTTTGGAGAAGGAGGTCCATGGATTGAAAAAACATTTGAAAAACCTGGAGAAGGACCTTGGTTAGAAGGAGAACTTCCGTGTTGTCCTTCAGGCGGATTGATAGGTTGTGGACATGCTGTTGGTGCGACGGGTATTATGAGTACTGGAGAGGCTACTCTTCAATTAAGAGGGGAATCAGGTAAACATCAAGTACCAATTACTAAAGGGAGAGCTATA
>JAUWNA010000305.1 GCA_030612905.1 Promethearchaeota archaeon | reverse complement strand
GGATTAGGAAAATTCTGTCCCTTATGCGGCTCGGATATTAGTTAATATATGAATAAAAATTAATTCTTATTTTATTTTTTACTACGCCTAACACAAAAACACTCAAGTCAAAAAAAATATAAAAATTGATTTTAAGATTTTAAAATTTCAAGTATTTCATCCAAGTGATTAAATGCAACGGAAAAATGTCCTTCATTCGGAAAGAAATACCCCTTACAATTTGGGATTAACTCACACATCTTCCGTCCAAATGAACTCGGAACGAACACATCCATCTCACCGTGCCATAAATATACCTGGAGATCTGAAGAGATATCCTTTAAATCAAATCCCCATGGTTTTGCATATATTTTTTCTTCCATTACTACACCATCTAATCCAGGACGGAAAGCTTCTTTGGTTTCTTCTATAAAAATATTTAATATATGAGGATCTTGAAACAATATTTTGTCTGGCTCGGGAAGTTTTTTAGCAAAATCTTCAATTGATTTTTGGTCTTCAAACGCTTTCTTTTCTGCTTTTACTATCGTTTTTATAAGGAATGGAAGTCTTCGCGAGATAAAAAAGGAAATTCGATTCGATAGCATCATTCCCTTTCTACTCCAATTGATTAATCCCATCCCGGCAATTATACCACAACACATTAACCTTTCAGGAATTTTATACGCACAAGCAACTGCGTAAGGACCTCCACCCGATATTCCCTCAACAACAAACTTGCTTAATCCTAAATGATCAGCTAGTTCGATAATATCATCTGGCCAATCTAAAAGGGTTCGTTCAGACTGGAAATCAGAAAGTCCAATTCCCGGGCGTTCAACTGATATTATGTGAACGCCATGTTCCTTTGGTTTTTCACCAAAAAGTCTACCTTCAAGACGAGATCCGGGATGCCCATGGAAATGAAACATCGTTTTACCACTTAAATCTCCGTATTCAGCATATCCGAGCTTGCGACCATCTTTTAGTTCTAAAACTTGATCTTCTTTGTTGGATTCAACCATGTTTTATAGTTAGATTCTAAATGTTTTTAAATGTTGTGTTTAAATAATCTGTCAAAAAAATCTTTTTGTTAATTATTCCATAAACCTAAATAAAATTGGCTTCCTAAAACTATATAAACATTATTGTGTATTTCAGATTATAAGACTTGTAAGAAGGATAAAAATAATGGCAAAAGTCGACATTAGTAAGGAATTTTCGGAATTTGGAAAGAAGATGAAAATTATTGCGATAATGATCGCCCTTTCGATCATTCCATTCATAGGTACTATTTTAAGTCTCATAGGATCTATTTTTGCTATTATGGCATTAAGCGATATACGGAACGCAAACTATAAATTAAAACAATCTTCGTTAGTGAATTATCGCACGAAATATAGTAGGGCAATTGTTTTCAGGATAATTAGTACTGTTATATCTGGAGCTGTGTCTTTTTACTCTTTAAGCAATCCTTTCCATATCGGTACTTTTACTATTGTACCAACGATCATTAGCTTTATTATAACTATGATAGCGGCAGCGATTGAAATGGACGCTTGGCGCAGTTTAACAGATTTTTTTAACCAAAATCGCAATTTATTCCCTACCTACATCGCGTTGGAGGCTTCAGAAGGAAGCGATAAATTAAGAACTGCCGCTTTAATGAATGTTCTCTCGTTTTTAATAATAACAATTGTTATTGGGTTTATTTTGCAGGTAGTTGGATATATAAAATTGTCAAAATTAGAAGAGACAATTCGTTATGCTAAAACGAGTCCAGCAACACAAGTGCCAAGTACGCAACAAGTATCTTTAGCAACTTCAACACCTTCGAATATTAGTTTTTGTCCTAATTGTGGGGCAAAAATGACTGGAGAGAGAAAATTCTGCGGGGAATGTGGTTCATCACTAAATTAAATATAACCAAATCTGAAAGTGTAATTATTTATTTTTAATATCAACCTTTAATGGTACTCAATAGAAAAGGTTTCTAATTTTTTGATTGCTACTCGTTTTTCCTTCCATAGTTGGTCTGCTTTCTTTACCCATTGATCGAATTCGTTCGGATCCTCTGGAAAGGTTTCGTAATGTTTTTTAATTTTTCCAGCAAGTGAATTAGCTGAAAGCAATTTTTTCACGTGTTTTAAGGATAATTGTCTCTTTAGCATGCCACCAATTAATTTAAACAGAAATTTAAGCATTTCGCCTAGACTCATGTCTTCTTCGTACTCTTTATTAGGTTCAGGAATTTCGTCTTCGTCTCCAGTTTTGTAAAGTAGTCCCGATTTTAGGACGTAATCCCATTCTTTTGCTGAAAAGTTTAGAATACCAGATAATTGCATAAATAAGCTTGCAAATTTCGCACCTTGATCTCTAAAATACTTTACATTAATATCCCATAACCGATCTTTAGAAATATACCCTTCTTCTTTAAATGTACTTTCAATAATCTCTGTTGCAATCATGCACAAATTCCAAGTAGCGGTAACTCCATGGCCAGAAAAGGGATAAGTAATTGCAGCAGCATCTCCTATGCAGAGTAATCCATCACCTACAAGAGTATAAGGGGGTCTTCTATAGGGCGTAAAACCTTGTTCTTCTTTTATAATTTCATAAGGAGGTAAGTGAGCTTTTCCAAGAAACTCTTCTCTTGCTTTTCTAGCATTTTCATAAGAACCAGGTTGCCCAACTCCCAAAATGGCACCATTTTCAATCTGACAAGGACCGAACCATAACAGATAGTATTGAAATCCTGTGTCGGGTAATGGATGTTTTTCTTCTGGGTTTAGCCACTTAATGTATTGTAGAAGCACATACATCACACTACTTGGCCCTAATTTAAAAATCTCAATTCCGTAGTCTTGAGGTAAGGATGTCCTGATTACGGCACCCGTACCTGAAGCATCGACAACTAAACGAGCATGATATTCGATTCGTTCCCCGTTTTTTTCGGTTAAAACACCTACAATCTTTCCGTCGTCAAAAATCAATTCTAAAAATTTACAAGAAAAAACAAGCTTTACTCCATCTGCTTCTAGCACCTTATACATTCTATTTAAAAACGGCGTAAGACGCACAATAGTTTGAAGCGCTCTGATTTTAACTTCTGTTGTAAAATCCGTTGTTACTTGTGTGGATTGTTCTCGAATTTCAATACAGTCAGGTTCTCCTACCCTAAACGGGGGTATGCCAGCATTTTTAATTCTATCGGTCTCAAAGTGGATAACATCTAACCTTTTACCTACTTTTTCCCTCTCATCTTTTTCTATGGTTACAACTGAATAACCCTTTTTAGCTAATAACCAACTGAGATACATGCCGGCAGTTCCAGCGCCTACAACTAAAATGTCACATTTTTCAACCATGATTTTTAAGCTCAAATAAGTATTATATTGTATGATTCTAAGTTTGTTTTAAAAAATATAAGTTTTTAGAAATAATCTTTACATTAATATCCAATTGCTTTTTTGAGCTGCTGATAAGCATTTAATTTATTTAATTTTAGGTTATTTTTACTTTTACTTTTAATGACCCCCCTCCCCCTCTCTAAAAAAATCATGATTGTTACTCACGAGTAGATTTTTACTTTTTAATTACGTCGGTAATTTGTTGTCCTTCAGTATGTTAAAAAATTCAATTTTAATAAAGTTTATAACAGATAATTACCGTTAATTTCATGAGTTTTAAACTTAACTTGTTGATGCTGAACATGGATAGTAAAGACTCCGAAAAAGAGATATATTTAAAATATTGCGAAGAATGTAT
>JAUWNA010000578.1 GCA_030612905.1 Promethearchaeota archaeon | reverse complement strand
TTCACCCCAAAATTCTTTCTAAATAACCGATCATTCATAGAAAGTGCAATGAGTATTAAAGGGTATTTTTCTTTATTTTTAGTAAAAAATTCAAATTTATGATTATTAATCAAAATGATGAAATATAGATTTACTAATATTTCAAGGTTAAGGATGACATTAATTGGAGGTTAAATATATGATTAACCTACTTGAAAGCATTAAGTTTGAACTTTTTTTAGTAGATTTAGTTTGTTTATATATACTTCTAATCGGAATTACATGGTCAGCATTTTTCCCTAAAAGAAGGATATGGCCACCTCCCAAAAAAGTGTCTTGGCAATATTTCATAACTTGGTTACTTTTTTTTATTGTATTTCCCTTAAATTTCATTCTTGTTTTTGTAGACTGGAATAGTTGGATTTTCTCAAGCCCGTTTCGGTTTCTAATTGCTATACCATTGATATTTTTGGGTAGCTTGTTATTCTCATGTGGTATTTCAACACTTGGTACTAAGAATACTTCGGGAATAAAAAAGAAATTTATAACCCGAGGACCCTATCGTTATACGAGAAATCCACAATATTTAGGTGATATTATTCTTTTCTTGGGCATTACTATCTTTGCCAATTCTTTGTATGTACTCATAGTTCATGTTTTACTTAGTTTTGTTTTTATTATTACTCCATGGGCGGAGGAAAGCTGGTTAGAAGAACAATACGGTGAAATCTATCTAGATTATAAGACGCAGACTCCACGATTCTTATGAGGGTTACTAATTAAAAAATGTTATTTTCCACAGAATTGAAAAAATTAATAAAAAAAAATAATAAAAAAATATTCTTTAGCGTTTTAATCTAGCTGAAACCCAATCGTAATAACCTTTATCTTCTAAATGTTTAGGGATATCGGCGAAGAATTGAGTGGTAATCTCTTTTACGTTCTTAGCGGCAATTGGGTGGAACATCATCGCCAAATCTAAGCCTACAAGAGTCAGAGAAAGAGCATTGATGATTTCCCAAATAGGGCCTCTGTATTTTCTTAAACCCCATTGGGGCATTCGTTTCTCGCTCATCCAAGCTTCACGAGCCCCCCATGCATTTGTTGTACCTCCGCTTATTGGGTATGCTAAATCAGTTTCCCCTAGCAAACCAGCAATTCGCATCCTTTGGTAAATGCTAAAAGAATATTCCATTCCATACCCTAAGGTGGCGCAAGTTGGGTCCATTACGATTCTGTTACGGGGGAGTCCAAGCTCCAGAGCGTCTTTATTCATCTTAATCTGATTGTTTAAGTCTAAGCTCGTCCAGAGCAAACAATTGTGGTCGTATTTAACTGCTAATGGGATTACATCTTCCCAGGTCGCCTTATCTGCAGCTGAAAGCATTAATACTTCGCTTTCTGCCGCAGCGGCAGTAGCTTTAAATAACTCAACGTCTTTTTCTTTATTTCCTGAACAACCTATTATGACTGGAACATCAACAGCTTGTAATATCTCTTCTAAGTATTTTACAGATTGTGAAACTGGTGCGTCTCCCATACCTGG
>JAUWNA010000533.1 GCA_030612905.1 Promethearchaeota archaeon | reverse complement strand
AGATATTGAAATTAACAATCAATGATCTTAATTTTTTTTTAATTCTTAAGTGAAAAAACTAAATTAAATTCTTCTTTTCAGTTATTATTAATTAGTTAATCAAATTAAATAATAATTTCAACGAAAAATAATGCCTTTCTTGAGTTATAAAGAGAAGAAGATCTTTTATCGAATTAAAGAAACCGAAAGTGAAAATGTAATTATTTTTATACACGGCTCAGGAGGAAGTTCAAATACTTGGAAAAATCAATTCGATCTTGAAGTTAATTACGATCTTATTGCTGTCGATTTACCCTCTCATGATAATTCAAATGAATTTTCGGAGCTAACTCTCGAATTGTATGTGGATGTAATTCGACACCTAATTAAATCTTTAACCTATGACAATGTAATATTATGTGGACATTCTTTAGGAGGAGCTATTACTCAACAATATTATTTTGCATACCCTAAAGAAATCTCAGGTTTAATTTTATGCAGCACCGGGGGAAGGTTAAAAGTAGCACCATTTTTCCTAAACTCTTTAAGAACCAATTACCAAGCGTTTTTAGACTCTTTACCCGCTGGGGCGTTCTATAGAAAAACACCAAGAGAATTAATAGAGAATTATGTTCAAGAAACTTCGAAAATTAAGGCAGAGGTCACATATGAAGATTTTAAAATTTGCGATAACTTTGATACTATAGATAAAACAGATACTATTGAAGTTCCATGTCTAATTATCGTAGGGAAACAAGATAAGATGACGCCGGTGAAATTTTCGCAATTTTTTCGCGATAAAATTAAGAATTCAGATTTAAACGTAATAAACGATGCTGGACACATGGTTATGTTAGAAAAACCAAGCGAGGTCAATAAATCGATAGAGAATTTTATCATTAATTATTTTAATTAAGTATAGACACATGCCACGTCAATACACTTATGGTCCATTTCGATCGAGACGACTAGGGCTCTCGTTAGGGATAGATATTCTACCAAAAAATAAATTATGCACCTACAATTGCGTGTATTGCGAGATAGGGCCTACTAAAGAAGTGGTTTCCCCAGAATATAGAATTAAAGCTTCACCATCGTCTAACTTTAGAAAAGAGCTTCAAGGTATATTAAAATATGTCCCCCATTTAAAAAGTTTAAGTTTTACAGGATATCAAGGAGAGCCTACGCTCAATGAAAACTTATTAGATTTTTACGCAATCACTTTAGATGTTAGAAGAGATTTGAAATGGACCGATGAACCTCCCCTTATTACGCTTTTTACTAATTCTAGTACTCTTTATTCGAGCGAAGTTCGAGAAAGAGTAAAGCATTTTGATCTAGTGTTGGCAAAATTAGACGCCGCAACTAAAAACGACTTGATAAGTACTAATAGACCACATAAAGATTGTCTCGACATTAATATCGTAGTTGATTCGCTTGTTAAATTGAGAAAAGATATGCCAAATAAGAAATTAGCAGTTCAATGTTTAATTTATAACTCATACATAGAAGATTTTATTTCCAACGATAATAAAGAAAATATTGAGCAATTAGCTTATGCGATAAAAAAAATTAAACCGGATATTGTACAATTATATTCAATCGCAAGAATACCATCGGAATATTGGATTTTTGCAATTGACGAAAAAAGAATGAAACAGATTGTTAAAACTTTTAAAGAAATAATTAATAACGATTTAATAGAGATAAATTATTATTAAGTTTTGAATAAATATAATTGGTGATAATAATAAAGGAATTTATCGTTGGGGCGGATATTGGAGGCACGTGGATTCGAGTCGCTCTATGTACCTCTGATTTAAAGGAAGAAAATATAGTAACCAAAGTTGCCCAAACACCTAAAGATAACGAGCTTTCAATTAGTAATACAGTAATTTCCTTAATTACTCAATTGTTAATTGAAAACAACATTGATAAAGAACAAGTTTTAGGTATTGGTCTAGCGTCAGCTGGTCCTTTAGATGCAGAAACTGGCGAAGTTTTCAATAATGCTAACTTAGGATTTAAAGAAATACCCTTGAAAAAACCAATTCAAGATAGATTTCCAGGAACACCGATCTATTTAATTAACGAT
>JAUWNA010000192.1 GCA_030612905.1 Promethearchaeota archaeon | reverse complement strand
TGATATCACTGTGCGCGTCAAAGGTGGTGGGACAATGGGTCAAACCGATGCCGTCCGTATTGCAATTGCTAAATCTATAAATAAATTTATTGGAACAAAAACTATTGAAAAAACTTTTAGAGAATATGACGAATCTTTACTCTCAGGAGATTCAAGACGCACAGAGCCAAAACATTTCGGAGGAAAAAAAGCTCGCGCTCGACGACAAAAGTCATTTAGATAATTTATAATTCTTTCTTAATTCTTTTATAGAACCTCTTTTATTACACACAGCTAGTTAGTACTATATCTTTTCTAACTATTGCAAATTTCTTAAATTTTTATATTAATTCTACTTTTGCTCCTAATTTTTTAATATCTTCAATAAAATTTGGATAAGAATCCTTCACAATTTCGATATTCACTATCTGAGAAAAGCCTTCAGCATATAAACACGCAACTGTAAACGCCATAGCAACTCTGTGATCGTTTTCGTGGTTTATGTTAGCACCTTTTAAGTTATCACAATGATATATAGAAAGGCTATCTTCTTTTTCTTCTACTACAACTCCCATTTTACCTAATTCTCTAGCAATTATTAATATTCTATCGCTTTCTTTATCTCTTAGGCTTGAAGCATTATATAATTGAGTCTTACCTTTAGCAAATGCGCCTATAATTGATAATATTGGGAATAAGTCTGGATTTTTGCGGATATCAATGTCCAAACCAATTAATGGATATTTTTTCAGATTACCATTAACAGTAATAGAATTTATGTCTCGATTAACTTCGATATTTGCTCCCATCTCTTGTAAAATCTTAATTATTTTTTGATCCCCTTGAGGTTTCTCAAAATTAAGATTGGTTATAATGATCTTAGAGTCTTCGGGAGATAGTATAGCCGCAGCTATAATAAAAGAAATAGAAGAAAAATCACCAGGTATTTCGTAAGTTTGGGCTCTATATTTCTGCCCACATGTGATTAGGTATTTACCTACTTTCTGTTCGTCTAAACTTTCTTGAATGTTAATTCCGAATGAGTTTAAAACGTTTAAAGTTATATTTACATATGGATAGGAAATAAGAGGAGATGTAATTTCAACCGTAATATGATCAATTTTTTTACAAATTAACAATGGGCACACCATCAATAGAGCTGAAACAAACTGAGAGCTAACATCTCCTTGAATTTTTATTGTACTACATTTTTTATTTTTTCGCTTGATGGTTAATGTTTCTTCAGTTAAGTCATAGCTACCGCCAATACTTTCCAAAGCATTTAATAATGGAAGAAGAGGTCTCCTTCTTTTAATAAATTCACCCGAAAAAGAAAGACCCCCTTTAATCATCATAGCTAACGCGCTAAATAGCCTAATAGAAGTACCTGAATTTTTGCAGTCGAATAATGGATAAATTTGTTTAATTAAACCTTCATATCTCTTAACTATGTAAGTATCGTTTGATGCTTTCGTAATTCTATGGCCCAAAGACTTTAAAAAATCTATAGTGACCTTAACATCACCAGAAGTTAAAGGGTTTTTAATTATTGATACTCCTTCAGCAAGGCTCGCAGCTATAAAAGCACGATGAGAATAGCTTTTAGAAGGTGGTGCAATAATTTCACCTTGAAGTCTCGTTGTAGGGGATATTCGAAGTTTCATTTGGGATATTTCAACATTTAAAACTATTAGCTACTAAGTTAAAATAAAAGAAAACCTCGATTATAACTTTATTTTTTTATAACTTAGAATTTCATTAGAGAAAGATTCATAAAAAATAATAAGTGAAAACTACTCTTAATATATTAATTATATCGTATAATTGATTGTATCCTTGATTTATTATAGCTGAGATGATAAAATTGGGAGATAGCACATTCGGAAAAATTTTTAAAATCACTTCGTTTGGAGAAAGTCATGGTATGTTAGTAGGTGTTATTATTGATGGAGCGCCTGCCGGGTTAGAATTTGATTTAGATATTATTCAAAGAGAATTAGATAAAAGAAGACCTGGACAATCTCATCTAACAACATCTCGAGCAGAATTAGATAAAGCCGAAGTTTTATCGGGAATTTTTAATAATAAAACGACAGGAGCTCCAATTTGTCTGATAGTCAAAAATGAGGATGTGGATTCGTCGAAATATGACCGATTTAAAGAAGTGCTTAGACCGTCTCAAGTGGATTATGTTATTTCGCAGAAATATGGAGGTTTCGCCGATCATCGCGGTTCTGGAAGATTTTCAGGAAGAATTACAGTAGGATTCGTAATGGCGGGAGCACTTGCTAAACAAATCTTAAATAAGTTTAATATTTCAGTCTTTGCCTATACAAAGAGTATTGGGAAAATTGAAGATTCAATAAAATATAATATTACAGATATTAACAATTTTACCCAAAAAAGAGAAATATCACCTGTAAGAGCATTAAATACAGATTTATCAAAAAAAATGGAACATGAAATTGAAGTAGTTCAAAAAGCTAACGATTCAATCGGAGGAACTATTAGCTGTATAATCAGTAACTTTCCCGTTGGAATTGGCGGACCTATTTTCAATAGTCTTGAATCCAATATTAGCAAGGCTATTTTTTCTATACCCGCAATAAAAGGAATTGAATTTGGTGCTGGGTTTAAGGCTGCAAAAATGAAAGGGTCTGAGCATAACGACCCATGGACTATAAAAGAAGGGAAAATTAGAACCGTGAAAAATGATTCTGGTGGAATTATAGGAGGAATATCTACAGGTATGCCAATTAAATTCACTGTTGCGGTCAAACCAACGCCTTCTATAGGATTACCTCAAAAAACAGTTAATGTCAAATTAATGAAAGAAGAGGAAATTAAAATAGAAGGGCGTCATGACCCATGTATTGTTCCAAGAGCCGTTGTAGTTGTTGAGTCTATGGCGGCTATAGTTTTATTAGATTGCCTTTTAATTCAAGGAAAAATCCCTTCAGTGTTAAAAACCTAAATATATTATTTTTTAGAAGAACTTAGAAAATATCTTGTATTATTGTAAAATTAATTAATGATATATTTACTCAAACAATTTATAATAAAAAAGGGAGATAAAAAATGATAAAGGGAGCAAAAGAGCCTCTAACGGCAATTTTACTTGGTGCCGGTAATAGAGGAATGACTGTTTATGGTCAATATGCATTAAAATATCCCGAAAAATTGAAATTTGTAGCAGTTGCTGAACCTATTAAATTCAGAAGAGACAAATTTGCTCAACTTCATGAAATCCCCCCTAATAAGTGTTTTGAAAGTTGGGAGGGTCTACTACAAGAAGAAAAAATAGCAGAAACTGCTTTTATTTGCACGCAGGATCAAATACACATTAAACCAACAATCAAGGCGTTAGAAATAGGGTACGACATTCTATTAGAAAAACCTATGGCTCACACTTTAGAAGGTTGTATCAAAATTGTCAAAAAAGTTGAGGAAACAGGTAGAATACTAGGAATTAGCCATGTATTAAGATATACAAATTTCTTTTCGACTATTATGGATACTATTCAAAAAGGGTTATTGGGAAATCTTGTAAACATCTCACATCGAGAAAATTTGTCGTGGTATCATATGGCACACAGTTTTGTTCGTGGAAATTGGAGAAATATGGAGCTGTCATCCCCTATGATACTGGCAAAATGCTGTCACGATCTTGATTTGTTATTTTGGATGGTTGGTACGTTACCAAAAACAATAAGCTCGTTTGGAAGCTTAATTCATTTCAAACAAGAGAATGCACCGAAAGGAGCCCCAAAATATTGCGTAGAAGGATGTCCTATAGAGAATACATGTTTGTATTATGCTCCAAGAATATATATTGATATGATTCCGATAATTCAAATATTAGAAAAAAGCGGTAAAAAAGGATTAAGGTTTCTCGCTAATTTGAGAAAAAATCACATACGATTCTTAACTGGGTTGAGTAAATTAATTAAACTTTTACAGCAATTGAGATATTGGAGGGATTGGCCCGTGGAACCTCTTTATTCCGGTCTTCCTGAAGAAAGTACCGAAGATTACTCTGATGAAACGAAAATGAGAATTCTAAAAAAGAGTCCTTACGGGAGGTGCGTCTATAAATGTGATAACGATGTAGTGGACCATCAGGTTGTAAATATCGAATTCGAAAATAAAGTTACAGTTAATTTAATAATGCATGGATTTAGTGAACGGGAGGGGCGTACATTAAGGATTGACGGGACCAAAGCTACGCTAATTGGAGAATTCGCCGATGCGGGGCAGAAAATTACCTTATTCGATCATTTTTCAGGTACCGAAGAAGTAATTTTTTCTCAACAGCTCTCTCTTGATTATTCTGGTCATGGCGGAGGCGATTTCTCGTTAATCGATGCGTTTTTAGAAACTTTAGTTGGTAAGAGTAAATCCCAACCTTTAACAAACGCAAATGAAACTTTAGAAAGTCATCTCATGGCTTTTGCTGCTGACGAATCTCGTTTAAAAGGAAAAGTTATTGAGATGCAAGAGTTCCGTATGAAAGCACAAAAATAGAATATTTTTCTAAATTATATTTTTAGTTAATTTTAATTAATGTAAGTTTATAAGATACATATAGTCCAAAAAAAAAAAAATTGTTTAGGATGAGTAGAAAAATTGATACTTCTGCGCAGTTTATCGAGTTTTTCATTAAAAAGGGGCGTTATTTAGTTGAACTCTCGGAAAATCATTTTCTGAATAGAGAATATAAAAAATCCCTTGAATTACTCTCTAAAGCGCATACAATGTTTGAAAAGGGAGGCGCAAAAGCAGAAGCAGAAAAAGTTAAAGCAAGATTTAACGATATAAAGAAGAACTTCTTCTCAAGCACCAAGACTTAGTTTTCGTTCATATTTTGTATTTTTCTATTAATATCCGCTATATGTGGTCCATTCCAAAATACTTTTCTACATGTTGGATTAACACATTGAAAAAATTCGTTGTAGTTCAAAAAAGTTTCA